>CAZPNN010000030.1:0-3451 GCA_964587605.1 uncultured Chromatiaceae bacterium | reverse complement strand
TGGTTCTCGTAGAACGAGCCGTGCTCACCGCCCTCCGCGGACGCGCCGTTGTCGGAAGCCAGCATGATGAGCGTGTTGTCGAGTTCGCCGAGGCGCGCGAGGAAATCGATCACGCGCCCGATGTGATGGTCGGTCTGCTCGAGGAACGCGGCGTACACCTCCATCTGCCGCGCATCGAGGCGCCGCGCGTCCGCGGACAGCGTGTCCCAGGCCTTGACCCACTGCGGCCGCGGCGAGAGCCTGGTTCCCGGCGGCACGATGCCCATCGCGAGCTGGCGCGCGAACACCTCCTCGCGCCAGCGGTCCCAGCCGTGGTCGAACTTGCCGCGATAGCGCCCGATCCATTCCGGCTCGACGTGATGCGGCGCATGGCCGGCACCCAGGCAGTAGTACATGAAGAAAGGCTTCTGCGGCGCGATGGTGCGCAGGTCGGTCAGGTACTCGATGGCGCGGTCGGCCAGGTCGGCGTTGAGGTGGTAGCCCTCCTCGGGCCGTCGTGGCGGATCGATGTAGTGACTGTCGTGCACCAGCGTCGGGACCCACTGGTTGGTCTTGCCGCCGATGAAGCCGTAGAAGCGCTCGAAACCGCGCGAGAGCGGCCAGCGGGCCTTCGACGCGCCCGACGCGTACTCGCCGGCCAGCGTGAGGTGCCATTTGCCGATGCCGAGCGTGGCATAGCCTTGCGCCAGCAGCATCTCCGAGAGGAAGCCGTTCTCCCGCGGCACCATGCCGTTGTAGCCGGGGAAACCGGTGGCCATTTCCTGGATGATGCCGACGCCGTTCGAGTGGTGGTTGCGTCCCGTGAGCAGGCACGCGCGCGTCGGCGAGCAGATCGCCGTGGTGTGGAAGTCGCGGTAACGCACGCCACCTGCGGCGAGGCGGTCGAAGGTCGGCGTGCGGATGTCGGAGCCGAAGCAGCCGAGCTGCGCGAAGCCGACGTCGTCGAGCAGGAATACCAGCACGTTCGGCGCACCCGCCTTCGCGCGCGGCGGCAGCGGCCACGCGGCCTCCGACTCGCCGGCGGTGCGGCCGATGGTGCCGGTGAACGGCGTTCCTTCCGGGTAGGTCCTGAGTTGCTTCAATGCACTCCCCTCCGCTGGGTTCTGCGCCCCGATAGACATGTTCGCACAATGCCGATTGCACCGGCCCGGATCGGGCGGATCGATGCGCTGCGCCGGGCGAAATCGAGGCCGCCACGTTCGCTCACGCGGTCACGCTGCCCTCTCTCGTGCTGCAATCCGCCGGGCCAGGCCAAGCAACCCCGGGGCCCCCAGTGCAACGATCCCCGCGATGAGCATGGCCGCGGTGATTGGCCTCTGGAATAGCTGCAGCCAATCGCCCTGCACGAGGTAGAGCGACTGGATGAACGTGCGTTCGAGGATCGGACCCAGCGCCAGCGCCAGCACCAGGATCGCCGGTTCGAAGCGAAGCTTGCGCAGCAGATAGCCGGCCACGCCGCTGACGAGCAGCACCCAGACGTCCAGGATGCTGTTGGCCACTGCATAGGTTCCCACCAAGCAGAACAACGCGACGATGCTTGCGATGAGGTAGATAGGTAACCGCAGCAACGCGACGAACACGCCAATCAGCGGCAGGTTCAGGACCAGCAACATGATGTTGCCCACGTACATGCTCGATACCACACCCCAGAAGACGTCGGGGTGGTTCACGATCATGAGTGGGCCCGATTTGACGCCGTGAATGAGCAAGGCCGCCAGCAGCATCGCGGACGCGGGTGCGAAGGGAATGCCGAGAGTGAGCAGGGGGATGAACGCTCCCTGTGCCGCACCGTTGTTGGCGGCCTCGGGGCCGGCCACGCCCTCGATGGCACCCTTGCCGAACTGTTCCGGGTGCCTGGACAGCTTGCGCTCGAGGGCATACGAAGCGAACGTGGCGATCATGGCGGTTGGTCCGGGCACGAGCCCGAACAGGAACCCCATGAGCGAGCCGCGGACGATGGGCGCCTGCGATCGGCGCCACTCCTCCTTCGTGGGGAGGAGTTCGCGCAACCGCACGCCGATCGGCCGTGCCCGCGTCAACCTGTCCTCCGCCATCGCCAACAACTCGGCCACACCGAACATGCCCATCGCGACCGGCACAAGGTCGATGCCCTGCGCCAGGTCGAGGAAACCGAAGGTGAATCGGCTGGACCCCGACATGGGTTCCATGCCGACCGTGCTCAGCCCCAGTCCCGCCGTGACCATCAGGAACGATCGCGACAGCGTGGAATCCGTGAGCCGGGACAGGATCATCAGGCCGAGCAGGCACAGCGCAAAGAACTCCGGCGGCCCGAAGGTCAGCGCCGCCCGGGACAGCAGGGGACCCACGAACGCCAGGCCGACGACGCCGACGGTGCCTGCGACGAAGGAACCGATCGCCGCGACGAACAGGGCCGGCCCCGCCCTGCCGCGCCTCGCCATCTCGTAGCCGTCGAGCGTCGTGATCACCGAGGAGACTTCGCCCGGGACCTTCAGCAGAATGGCCGTGGTCGAGCCGCCGTACATGGAGCCGTAGTAGATCCCGGCGAGCATGATCAGCGCGCCTGCAGGGGTGAGCGCAAAGGTGGCCGGCAGGAGCAGCGCCATCGCCCCCACCGGTCCGATTCCCGGCAGCACGCCGACAATGGTCCCGATCAGGACGCCGACAAAACACGCGAACAGGTTCTGCCACTGGAGAGCAACCGTGAATCCGAACGCAATCCCGTCGATCGGGTTCATGTCAGCGCCGCCACGTCGGGTCCGGGAAGCGGACGCCAAGGAGAACTTCGAACAGGATCACGGCAACCGCGGTCACCGCGACGGCCACCGCCGCCCGTCGCCAGAAGCCCCGCATGCCGAACACCTGGAGCGTGACCAGTTCGAGCATCAGCGCGGGCACGATAAAGCCGACTCGCGGAAGCAGCGCGACGAAGGCGCCAATCGCGGCGACGAGAATGGCGAGTCGCGTCGCGTCGGCGCGCAGGTCGAATTCGACCGGATGGTTCTCGGCAGTCGCGCGCACGAGGCAAAGCAGCGAGGCCACGCACATCAGCGCCCCGACCAGCAGCGGAAACAGGGCCGGACCCGGCTCGGCCAGCGACCCGCGCGGCAGGCCGAGCGCCATGTAGACCTGCCCGCCGCCGACGAGCAGGAACAGCGCGGCGGCGACCTGCCCGGCGGCGCGGGGATTCATCGTCCGCAATTCACTTCTTGCCCAGCCCGAGTTCCTTGACGATCACCGCATTGGCCTTGTAGGACTCCCAGAGTTCGCGGCGGAAAGCCTCCGGATCCTTGGTTTCGAGGACGAAGCCGCGCGCCTTGACCGCGCTCGAGAACGCCGGGTCTTCGAGGGCCGCCTTCGCCGCGTGATAGAGCTTGTCCCGGATGTCCTTCGGCAGACCCTTGGGTCCGATCAGCGGATAGTAGACGCCGAGCGTCACGTCGTACCCGAGTTCGCGGAAGGTCGGCGCATC
>CAZPNN010000029.1:0-2791 GCA_964587605.1 uncultured Chromatiaceae bacterium | reverse complement strand
GGCCCGGACGCGCCCCTGGTCCGCGTCATGCCGAACCAGCCAGCCACGATCGGCGCGGGCATTTCCGGTCTCGCCGCATCGACAGCGGTCAGTGAACGGGACCGGCAGGTGGCGCAGTACGTCGCCGCCGCCACCGGCCAGGCGGTGTGGCTGCAGGATGAAGCGCTGATGGATGCCGTCACGGCGGTGTCCGGCAGCGGCCCCGCGTACTTCTACCTGCTGATGGAGCACATGGAGCGAGCCGCCGTCGAACTCGGACTGCCCGTCGAACTCGCCGCAACACTGACCCGGGAAACCGCCCTCGGAGCGGCGCGCGTGGTGATCGAAACAAGGGCCGAGCCAGCAGCGCTGCGCGCCGCCGTAACGTCCCCGGGCGGCACCACCGCGGCGGCGTTGGGGGTCTTCGAGGCTGCCAATCTGGGCGCTGTCGTCCGGTCGGCGCTGGCAGCGGCCAGGGACCGTTCGGCCGAACTTGGCCAGTCAGGAAAGGGAAAGTAGGACCATGCAAGACGCCATTCTTTTCGTCCTCCGCACCCTGTTCGACCTGTACGTTCTGACCTTTGCTATCCGCCTCGTCCTGCAATGGGCCGCTGTCGACAAGCGCAACCCGCTCGTCCAGTTCATCCTGCGCGTGACGAGCCCGCTGGTCATCCCGTTACGACGGGTACTGCCTCCGCTGGGCCGGATCGACACCGCCACTCTCGTCGTTTTGCTGGCCTTGCAGGTGGTGGGAACATACCTGCTGGTGCGCATAGGCTGTGTCGGCGAGCCCGCCATCTGGCAGATCCTGGCGCTGGCCGCACTCAAGGTGGCCAGGCTCGCACTCAATGTATTTAGCGGGTCGATCGTCATCTACGTCGTCTTAAGCTGGGTGAGTCCCGGCGGCTACAACCCGGTGGCGGCAGTGATCGGCGCCATCGTTGAACCCGTCCTGGCGCCGTTTCGCCGCCTGATTCCGGCAGTCGGCGGAGTGGATCTCTCACCGTTGTTCGCCTTGATTGCGATCCAGGCACTGTCGATGCTGCTGCCGACTAACCGCATCCTCTCGGGCATGCTGTGCATGCCCCTTGTCAACTGAGTGTTACGGAGCCGACCGAGGGTTTATAGTCTTGTCACCTGCTGCTACGGGAAAGCAATACATCATGAACAACAGGCAGAACATCGCCCGTCTGGCTTGTGTGCCCGTCCTGGTGGCGGGCCTGATGACCGGCCTGATGGCCGGCCTGCTGACCGGCTGCGGGCAGAACCCGCCGCCCTCAGTCGCCGCTGCCACGCCAGCGCTGGAACCGGCCACGTCCTCGTCCCGCGACTTCGGCAACTTCGTCCTCCATTTCAACGCCATTCGCACCGACACACTGACTCCCGAAATCGCGAAGATCTACAACATTACGCGCAGCGCCAACCGGGCCCTGCTGAACATCTCGATGGTAAAGAAGGTCGAGGGCACACCGGGCGTGCCTGTGGCTGGCAGGGTCACCGCCCAGGCCGTTAACCTGAATGGCCAGTTCAAGGATCTGACGCTGCGGGAAATCCGCGAGGGAGAGGCGATCTACTATATCGGCGATGTACTGGTATCCGACGACGAAACACTGGTGTTCACCGTCGATGCAACGCCCGCCGATGAATCCAGCCTGTATTCCATTCGCTTCCAGCGCGAGTTCTTTGGCCGTTAACTGCCCGGACTGTCAACTTCCCCCGCGCTGGCCGGCCTCGTGGCGCAGACGAACCACGTCGCCGCGGCTGACGTAGAGCAGTTCTGCCACCTTGCTGATCAGGTAATCCTCGTACTTGTCGAGCGAACTGTCTTCCAGGGCCACGCGCCAGAGCATGGCCACTATGTGGAGCTTGTCCGCGTAAGCCAGCGCCTCGTGCAACGGTGCGGTGAACTCCCGTAGCGACACGGCGTCGTCCACGGCCGTTCTGGCTTCGGCGAGTAACTCCTCTGCCGCTGCCGTGTCCAGCTCGAAGTGCCGGGCAATAAGGCCGGTAATCGCGGCGTGTTCCACAGCCTTCTCGTCGTGATCGGCCCGGGCGATTTCCACGAGCAAGGCGGCGACAGCAAGGCGCACGCGGGCGGCAGGGTCCGGCTGCTCGGCCGGGCCCGCGGCTGATTCCATAAACTGCCGCAGACGGCGCAGCATCAGCCCGCCCTTGGCGGCGACACGCGACCAACCACCGTGTCGCGGAGCAGGGTCAGCCGCCCATGAAAGAAGTGATCGGCATCCGGCAGCAGCACCAGGTCTGGAGGCGGATCAAGGTTGCGCGCCCAGTCCTGCACGTCGCCGGCGGCCACGACTTCGTCGGCCGTGCCCTGGATCAGCAACCACGGGCAGGCCGGCCGCTTCCCGTCGAGCAGGTTCGCCAGGCGCGCCACCGGCGGCGCGACGCTGATCAATTGCGCGCAGGTTGTGGACAAGGCCGCCCGTATGGCCACCGCAGCACCGAAGGAGAAGCCGGCCAGCCACAATTCAGCGCCGGGGAAGCGCGCGGTGGCCCAGGCAGCCACGGCCAGCGCGTCCTCGGTTTCGCCGATGCCGTCCGCATACGCGCCTTCGCTGGCGCCGACCCCACGGAAATTGAATCGCACCACGGGAATGTGCAAATCGTTCAGCGCACGGCCGAGCGTGTGCACGACCTTGTTCAGCATCGTGCCCTGATGCTGGGGATGCGGGTGACACACCACGGCGACCGCCGTCGCCAGCGGCCCGGAAGGTGTGTCGAGCAGAGCTTCGAGGCGGCCTGCCGGGCCGTCGAGCGTCAAGGCTTCGCGTGGTGGGGGGCCGCTGCTCAT
>CAZPNN010000028.1:0-11012 GCA_964587605.1 uncultured Chromatiaceae bacterium | reverse complement strand
CCAACGGCGAGGCCTGAAACGATTCCCGTTCCGATCAGTTGCCGGCGCGTGAAGGCCATGCGCAGCGTCCATGAAAAGTGTGGTGAGTATACTCATGGCTGAGCAGCCATCGCGCGCAACGCAACCGCCGCCCGGTGAATCGCCTTGCGGAGGCGGGGATAGGTTGCACACCGGCAGAAGTCCGTAATGGCTTCGTTGATGGCCGCGTCGTCGGGCTGGCTGCGCCCGCGGTTGCAGTCGCATAATCACCCCCATGGGAATGTAATGCATCACTTCTGCCCCCTAATTAGCAGTTAGCACTCACAAGGAGAGAGCAATGAGCACTACCAATACCAACCAATCACCCCTCAACTGGAACAGCACTCTTGCTGTTTGGTGGAGCTTTATGTGGCGCGCCGTTATTTATGCAATGTTGTTGGGTGCTGTGCTTGGTGGCATTGTCGGCATCATTGCAGGCACCCCGGAACGAGGGGCATTTTTCGGCGCAATCGCTGGGTATATCGCGTCATTTCCAGCGTCAATGCTTGCTCTGAAGCAGGCTCTCACCAAACATCTTGGTGCCCTGGCAGCACTTGTGAATGAGTCGAAGTAATTGCAAGTGCTAACACTTCATTCCAGGGGACGCGCCGCGACGAAGCCGCGTCGCGCCCCTGAATTCGGACGTTAGACGGCTGGACGAAACGGTACCATAGTGGTACCATACTTGCGTGCCGCCGAAGATCCGCGAACTGATCCGAACACTCGCGGGCGCTGGCTTTGAAGACTGCGGCGGCAAAGGCAGTCATCGAAACTTCAAGCATCCCAATGGCGTCCGGATCACCGTCAGCGGTAACCCGGGTAGCGACGCAAAGCCTTATCAGGAGAAGGCCGTGAAATCGGCTGTCGAGCAGGTGTCGAAATGAAGAAGTCAGACCGTTTTCTGAAGATTGTGGAGTGGTCCGGGGAGGATGGGTGCTATGTCGGGCGGTGCCCGGAACTCATGCTCGGCGGTGTCCATGGCAAGAACGAGAAGCAGGTCTTTGCCGAGCTCTGCGAGGTAATCGACGAGTGGGTAGCAAAGGCGAAGTCTGACAATGAGGAGTTGCCAGAAGGTATGGCTGGCAAACAGTACTCCGGAAAATTCAATTTGCGCTTAGGTGCTCGGCTGCATGAGCGACTGGCACTGGCCGCCCTCAAAGAGGGTAAGAGCCTCAACAATTACGTTGCCGAGGTTCTGGAGAGGCGGCTTGCCCGCTAAGCAATCGAGCGGTCGCCTCGCGGGCTCGTCACGCCGCTTGCAGGGCAACCGTCGCGCCAGTCCCTGGGCGCCGCTCAACTCAATCGTCATGGCGTTCCTCAATCAAGGAGCTGAATGCACATGAGTAACTTCCCAACCTGCCCAAAATGCAGCTCCGAATACACCTACGAAGACGGCGCTCTGTTTGTTTGTCCGGAATGCGCGCACGAGTGGGCCAAAGAAGCTGTTGCGGCCAGCGACGAGCAGGAACGTGTCGTGCGCGATGCCCACGGAGCGGTGCTCCAGGACGGCGACACCGTCACTGTGATCAAGGATCTGAAGGTCAAGGGGTCGTCGTCGGTGGTCAAGGTGGGGACGAAGGTCAAAGGAATCCGGCTGGTCGACGGCGATCACGACATCGACTGCCGGATCGAGGGCATCGGGGCCATGCAGCTGAAGTCGCAGTTCGTCAAGAAGGCGTCTTGACGCTATAACGTTAAAACGCTATGGTGCTGCCCCTGGAGGTGGCGTCATGAGTGAAGAAACGTCGAAGCGCGCGACTGTCTACTTTGAGCCGGGCCTGCACCAGGCCATCCGGCTGAAAGCGGCGCACACGAATCGTTCGGTCTCGGACCTCGTCAATGACGCGGTCCGGGCGGCGCTGCGTGAGGACCAGGAAGATCTTTCGGCATTCGAGAATCGGGTTGCCGAACCTGTGATCTCCTACGAAGCGCTGCTCAAGGACCTGAAGTCGCATGGCAAGCTATGAGCTGGCGTTCAGGAAGTCCGTAGCCAAAGACCTGCGCGCATTCCCCAAGGCGGAGGTCCGGCGAATCATGCAGCGCATCCGGTCGCTCGCCGACGAACCCCGGCCAGCCGGCTGCGAAAAGCTTTCAGGCCAGGAACGCTACCGCGTCCGGCAGGGCGTCTATCGCATCGTTTATGAAATCGAGGACAAACGGCTTGTTGTTCTGGTGGTCAAGGTCGGGCATCGACGGGATGTTTATCGGTACAGCTGACCCCGGGCGTATTCAGCGCAGCGCTGGCGTCTGATATACAGAGGGTTGGGTGCGGCTGAAGCCGCTCCTACGGGGAGAGTGACGATGCGTGTTGTGATTGCTGTGTTGTTGCTGGTGGTGGGAGCTGCGCAGGCTGCCGATGCGCCGCAGGCCATGGATGCGCCGCAGGCTGCTGATGCGCCGCCGTTTCGCCTCGTCAGCCCCGACCTGGTGCCCGGTTCACCGGTCGGTAACAGCCACGTTTTCAACGGCTTCGGCTGCAGCGGCGGCAACGTCTCGCCGGCCTTGAGCTGGAGCAACCCGCCGGAGGGCACGAAGAGCTACGCCCTGATGGTCCATGACCCCGACGCGCCCACCGGCAGTGGCTGGTGGCACTGGGTGGTCTGGAATATCCCCGCCAACGCCAAGTCGCTGCTGGCCCGGGCCGGCGATCCGGCGTCCGGACTGCTACCCGTCGGCGCGACGCAGGGCAACACGGACTTTGGTACGCCCGGCTACGGCGGCCCGTGCCCGCCGGCTGGCGACAAGCCGCACCGCTACTACTTCCGCCTGCACGCGCTGAAGGTCGAGAAGCTCGAGC
Organism: uncultured Chromatiaceae bacterium; assembly: GCA_964587605.1. Classification (GTDB taxonomy): domain Bacteria; phylum Pseudomonadota; class Gammaproteobacteria; order Steroidobacterales; genus SHZI01. The sequence goes on along the minus strand of CAZPNN010000028.1, from coordinate 8,197 downwards.
TGCCGGCCAATGCGACGGCGGCGCTCGTCGGCTTCAATGTAAAGGCCAACACGATCGCCGTCGCGGAGCTCATGGCGACCTACGCCCGGTAGGAGCGGTTGTAGGAGCGCCTTCAGGCGCGACCACAGTTGGGTCGCGGCTGAAGCCGCTCCTACAAGCGGTATAGTCGGGAGCATGCTGGCTCCTGAGTTTCACCCCGCCGTCGCCGGCTGGTTTCGCGACCGCTTTGGCACGCCGACCCCGGTGCAGGCCGGAGCCTGGCCTGCCATCCAGGCCGGCCAGAACACGCTGCTGGCCGCGCCCACCGGCTCGGGCAAGACCCTCGCGGCCTTTCTCGCCGCCATCGACGCGCTGGTCAAGGAGGGCACCGCCCGCGGCGGCCTGCCGGATGAAACCCGCGTGTTGTATGTGTCGCCGCTGAAGGCACTGTCGAACGACATCCAGAAGAACCTCGTCGAACCGCTGGCCGGCATCAGCGAGCGGCTGACGGTTTTTGATCAGGTGGCGATCCGCACGGCGGTGCGAACCGGCGACACGCCGCAAGTGGAGCGGGCCCGCATGCGGCGCACGCCGCCGCACATCCTCGTGACCACGCCGGAGTCGCTGTACATCCTGCTCACCTCGGCCTCGGGCCGGCAGATGCTCTCGACGGTGCAAACCGTGATCGTCGACGAGCTGCACGCCGTGGCCGACACCAAGCGCGGCGCGCATCTCGCGCTGTCGCTGGAACGCCTCGCAGCGCTGTGCCCGCAGGAACCGGTGCGGGTGGGCATATCCGCCACGCAGAAACCCATGGCGCGGATGGCCGAGTTTCTGGTCGGCAATCGTGCCGGGGCCTGCGAAATTGTCGACGCCGGTTTCACGCGCCGCCGGGATCTTGCCATCGAGCTGCCGCGCTCGGCACTGGCCCCGGTGATGGCCAACGAAGTGTGGGCGGAGATCTACGACCGGCTGGCCGAGCTGGTGCGCGAGCACCGCACCACGCTGATTTTCGTCAACACCCGCCGGCTGGCGGAGCGGGCGGCGCGGCACCTCGCCGAGCGGCTCGGTGAAGAGGTGGTCACCGCCCATCACGGCAGCCTCGCACGCGAGCACCGGCTGGATGCCGAGGAACGGCTGAAGGCCGGCAAGCTCAAGGTGCTGGTTGCCACGGCATCACTCGAACTTGGCATCGATATCGGCGACGTGGACCTCGTCTGCCAGATCGCCTCGCCGAAGAGCATCGCCACGTTCCTGCAACGGGTCGGCCGCTCGGGTCACGGCGTGGACCGCCTGCCCAAGGGGCGGCTGTTCCCGGTGTCGCGCGATGACCTGGTGGAGTGCACGGCGCTGCTCGACGCGGTCCGGCGCGAGGAACTCGACGCGATTGAGCTGCAGGGGCCGTCACTCGATGCGCTGGCCCCGCAGCTGGTGGCGGAAGTGGCGATGGGCGAGTGGAGCTGCGCGGCGCTGTTTGCCCTGGTGACGCGCGCCTGGCCCTACCGGGATCTCAGTCGGGCGGAATTCGATTCGGTCGTGCACACGCTGGCGGATGGCTACAACACCGCGCGCGGTCGCCGCGCCAGCCACCTGCACTACGACGCCGTGAACCAGCGCCTGCGTGCGCGGCCCGGCGCCCGGCTCACGGCCATCACCAACGGCGGCACGATTCCTGACCAGTTCGACTACGACGTGGTGCTGCTGCCGGAGAGCCTGCCGATCGGCACGCTCAACGAGGATTTTGCGTTCGAGAGCCTGCCGGGTGACATCTTCCAGCTGGGCAATACCTCGTACCGGATTCGGAAGGTGGAAACCGGGCGCGTGTATGTCGAGGACGCCCACGGCCAGCCACCCAATATTCCATTCTGGTTCGGGGAGTCGCCGGGGCGCACGGATGAGTTGTCGTTCGCAGTGTCCCGGCTGCGCGAGCAGGTCGACCTGCTGCTGGCTGACGGTGAGCCGGCCGTGCGCAGCTGGCTGGAGATCACGGTGGGGTTGTCACCGGCTGCGAGTGAACAGCTCACCGCCTATCTCGCCGCGGCGCGGGCCGCGCTCGGCGTACTGCCGACCCGGCGCACGCTGGTCTTTGAACGCTTCTTCGACGAGGTCGGGGACACCCACGTCATCATTCATTCACCGTTTGGCTCGCGACTGAATCGCGCCTGGGGGTTGTCACTGCGCAAGCGTTTCTGCCGGCAGTTCAACTTCGAGCTGCAGGCGGCGGCGACCGAAGACAGCATCGTGCTGTCACTGGGGCCGACCCACAGCTTTCCGCTGGAGGATATCGGCAGCTACCTGCGTGCCGAGACCGTGCGCAAGGTGCTGACGCAGGCCACGCTGCAGGCGCCGATGTTTCCCACACGCTGGCGCTGGGTGGCCAGCACCGCGCTCGCGATCCGGCGCTTTCGCAACGGCCGCAAGGTGCCGCCGCAGTTCCAGCGCAGCGATTCGGACGACCTGCTGGCACTGGTTTTCCCCGACCAGGTGGCCTGCGCGGAGAACCTGGCGCGCGATCGCGAGGTGCCGGATCACCCGCTGGTGCAGCAGACGCTGCACGACTGCCTGCACGAACTGATGGACATCGAGGGGCTTGAGGCGCTGCTTAAGGACATGGCGGCGGGCGAGGTGGAGATCATCACGCGCGAACTCACCACGCCCTCGCCGCTGGCCGAGGAGATCATCAGCGCCCGGCCCTACGCCTTCCTCGACGACGCGCCGGCCGAGGAGCGGCGCACGCGCGCCATCCGCACCCGCAACCTGCTGGACCCGGAGGAGGCCGCCACGATCGGCCGCCTTGATCCCGAGGCCATACGCCAGGTGTGCCAGGAGGCGTGGCCGGAGGCGCGCTCGTCCGACGAACTGCACGACGCGGTGACGCTGGCCGGGTTCATCACTGTCCCCGAAATCCAGCCCGACGACCGGCTGCGCTGGACGGCCCTGCTGGCGCCGCTGCTGGCCGACCGGCGGGCGACGGTCGTCGCGATTCCCGGCGGGCAGCCCTTGTGGGTGAGCGCCGAGCGACTGGCCCAGTTGCAGCTCGTGTGTCCGGAGCTGCAGATGGAGCCGCGGATCGATGCGGCCCATGCCGGCCGGCGCAGCGAGGCGCTGGGCCGCGAGCAGGCCTTGCGCGAGCTGCTGCGCAGCCGTCTGGAAACTCTCGGCCCGGTGACGGCGGCGGTGCTCGGCGCGCCGCTCGGCGTGCCGGTGGGCGATGCGGACAGTGCGCTGGTGGCGCTGGAGGTGGAGGGCCAGGCCATGCGCGGCCGCTTCCGCAGCCCGGCGCCCGTCGAGGAGTGGTGCGACCGGCGCCTGCTGGCGCGCATTCACCGCTACACCCTGAAGAGCCTGCGCGGCGCGGTCGAGCCGGTGAGCCCGGCCGCCTACATGCGCTTTCTGTTTCGCTGGCATCAGTTGGGCGAGGCGCAGGCCACGGGCCCCGACGGCCTGCGCGCGGCACTGAGCCGTCTCGCCGGCTTCCCGCTGCCGGCCGCCGCGTGGGAAGACACCATCCTGCCCGCACGGGTCGCCGGCTATCAGCCGGCGGGGCTCGATCAGGTGCTGGGCGGCGGCGAATTCCTGTGGGCGCGGCCGGTGGCTGACGTCGCGGGTCAGCAGCGAACCGGTTCTAATCGGCCAGGCCCGATCCGCACCACGCCGATCCTGTTCCTGGAGCGGCGTCACCTGGAAATGTGGCAGTCGGTGCTGCCGGACACGGCATCGCTGGAAGGTTCCGGTGTGCGCTCCGCGGCGGCGGAGCAGATCCATGCACTGCTGAAAAAGCAGGGCGCAATGTTCTACGCCGACCTGCTGCGCATCACGCGGCTGACACGCAACGCGGTGCTGCAGGGTCTGCGGGAACTGATCGCCGCGGGCCTGATCAGCGGCGACGGTTATGCCGGGCTGCGCCAGCTGATCCTGCCGGCCGCCCAGCGACGGGCGGCGGAGCAGGGCGCGTGGAGTGATCGTCCCCTGCACGGCCGCGCCGGGCCCGGCAGCGTGCGCCACCGGCCGCTGGATGCCGATCCGCCCGGGCGCTGGTCGCTGGTGTTGCCCGAGGTCAGCGCCGAGGGGGCCGCTGCTCAGTCATCCAAGGCACGCCGCGCCGTGGTCGAGCACGTGGCGCTGGTTCTGCTTGAACGCTACGGCGTGGTTTTCCGCTCGGTGCTGCAGCGGGAGGCCCGCTTTCTGCCGCCGTGGCGTGAGCTTGCGCAGGCCTGGCGGCGGCTCGAAGCCCGCGGCGAGATCCGCGGCGGACGCTTCGTGGCGGGTTTTGGTGGCGAGCAGTTTGCCTGGCCTGAAGCCATCGACCGGCTGCGTGCCGTGCGCCACGCCGGCAACCAGGACAGCGAGATCATCGTCTCGGCCACCGATCCGCTGAATCTCAGCGGCATCGTCACGCCCGGCGAGAAAGTGCCCGCGTTGTTGCGTAATCGCGTGCTCTACCGCAACGGAATTCCCGTGGCGGCGTGGCTCCGGGGGGATTTCGTGTGGCTGGGGCCCGTCGATGCGGCCCTGCGCGCGGGTCTTGCCGAACGCGAGTCGTCGCACGCCTGAGGCTACGGCCTACCAGGGCAGCTTGGCGCCCTTGTAGTCGAAAAACATCCCGGACTTCTCGGGCGTAAAGGCGTCGATGATCGCGATGCAGTGTCCGGCGGACTCTTTTGCTGTGATCATCTTTATCGGCACGTTCTTCGCAAAGCCCGTATCGACCACGCCCGGATTGATCAGGCCGAAGATCAGCGCCTTGCGGTTCGGGTCGGCGTCGCGCTTCACTTCCTTCGACAGCGTGCGCGTGGCCATGTTGAGGGCCGCCTTGCTGCTGCGGTAGAAGACCTGGCCGGGAAAGGTCATTTCGATGGAGCCGACGGCACTCGAGATGTTCATGATCTTCTTCTGCCGGCTCATTGCCACGTTGTCCATGAAGGCTTCCATCATGCGCATGGGGCCTTTCCAGTTCACGTCGATCACGTCGTCGAAAACCTCAAAGTCGTAGCTGCCGTACTTTTGCGCATTGATGTCGCCGAGGATGCCGGCGTTGTTGATCAGCACGTCAACAGGCACGCCCCGGTAGCGGGCGGCCAGGGCGCGCACGCTGCGATCGCTGGTCACGTCGAGTTTCTCGATGCGCAGCGCGGGGTGTTTGGCGGCGAGGGCCTGCAATTCGGCCGCGTCTCTCGGCTTGCGGGCGGTGGCGATCACGGTCCAGCCGCGCTCGGCGTACTGGCGGGCAAATTCGTAGCCGATGCCGCGGTTGGCGCCGGTGATCAGCACGGTGTAGGGAGCGGGGTCCGGAGCGGCCTGCGCAGGGGCTGCGGTGAGCACAGAGAGGACAACCAGTCCCGCCAAAGCCATCAATCGCATGAAAAATCTTCCCAAAAGGCCCACGTGAGCCGTAGGCTAACAGGCTGCGGTGTCGTTTGCCGTCACGACAGCCAACCCGTTCCAGGAGTTTCGATATGTCTGCCAACCTCATGCCTGCCAGCAGCCTGCTGACCGATCTCACGGCCATCGTCGGCAAGGATCACGTCCTGACCGGCGACGCAGACCGCGAGTTCTACGCGATGGACGTTTACAACCACCTGAAGCTGCCGCTGGCCGTTATCCAGCCGGGCAGTGTCGACGAACTGCAGCGGGTGGTGCGCACGGCAACCAGTTCCGGTGTGGCGGTGGTGCCGCGCGGCGGTGGCGCTTCGTACACCGACGCGTACTTGCCGGCGGTGAGTAATTCGATCCTGCTGGACACAGGAAGGCTCAATCGTGTCGTCGAACTGAACGAAGGCGACATGTACGTCACGGTCGAGCCCGGCATCACGTGGGCCGAACTCTGGCAGACGCTGAAGGCGAAGGGCCTGCGCACGACCTTCTGGGGCCCCTTCTCGGGGATCAAGGCCACGGTCGGCGGCTCCATGTCCCAGAACAGCGCAAGCCTGGGCTCGGGCAACTTTGGCATTTCGGCCGACGCCGTACTGGCTTTTGAGGTGGTGCTGGCCAACGGCGAGATCCTGAAAACCGGGTCCCGTGCGGCCGCCAATGGCCTGCCGTTCTTCCGCTGGTACGGGCCGGACCTGACCGGGCTGTTCACCGGCGACGCCGGCGCGCTGGGGGTGAAGGCGCGCATCACGCTGCGCCTGATCAAGACCCTGCCGTTCTTCGGCGCGGCCTCCTTCGGGTTCGACACCTTCGAGCACATGTCGACGGGCATGGCCGCGGCCGCCCGGGAGGGCGTGAATGCCGACAACTTCGGCCTGGATCCGAAACTGCAGCAGGGCCAGCTCGGCAAGACCAACGCGAAGGACGCGCTGGCCGCCGCCTGGGCGGTGGCAAAAACCGCGCGCAACCCGCTCGAGGCAGGCTTCCGGCTGCTGAAGATGGCCGCCGCCGGCAAGCGCTTCCTCGCTGGCCACAATTATTCCGCGCACTACACGGTGGAAGGCGTGTGCCAGGCGGATATCAACGCCAAGCTGGCACTGATTCGCAAGGCGATGCAGGGCACGGGCACCGAGACGGCCAACACCATTCCGACCGTGATCCGGGCCATGCCATTTATCCCGCTGTACCCCATCCTCGGGCCCAAGGGCGAACGCTGGGTGCCCCAGCACGGGATCATGCCGTTTTCGAAGACGGTGGAGTTTCACCAGAAACTGCAGAAGCTCTACGCCGACAATGCCGAGCGCATGCGAAAGGCGAAGGTCGACAAGGGCACGATGTACATGACCGTCAATACCCACGCCTTCCTCTACGAACCGGTGTTCTACTGGGAAGACAGCCGCACCAACTTTCACAAGCGCTATTTGCCCCAGGAGTACCTCAGTACGCTGCCCGAGTACCCGGAAAATCCGGAGGGGCGGGCGCTGGTGCGTGAACTGCGCCTGAAGATCAACGAAGTCTTTGCTTCGGTCGGCGCCGTGCACATGCAGGTCGGCAAGAGCTACCCCTATATGCAGGGCCGCGATGCCGAAGCGGCGCGCGTGCTCAGGGACCTGAAGAAGAGCGTGGACCCGCAAAACCTGATGAACCCGGGCGCTCTTGGATTGTAGGAGCGCCTTCAGGCGCGACCCCCGAATTACACCCCGATGCCAAAATTGTCCCGCCGCCACCTGCTGGCCGGCTCCGCAGTCCTAGCCGTGGCCGGCAGGGTGCGCGGCGCCCCGGCGCCGAAACCGGATCGCTGGGACACCGTCGTCGTCGGCGCCGGCGTGTTCGGCGCCTGGACGGCCTGGGAGCTGCGCCGTCGCGGCCAGCGCGTGCTGCTGGTGGATGCCGTCGGTCCGGCGCACGCGCGGGCATCCTCCGGTGGTGAGTCGCGCATGACCCGCAGCCTGTACGGCGCGGATCTCGTTTACACCCGGATGGCGCTGGAGTCGCTCGACAACTGGCAGTGGTTGTCGGGGCGCTCCGGCCAGCCCGTTCTGCACCCGATCGGCGTGCTGATGTTTTTCCCACAGCAGGAGCCGTTTGCGACGCAGAGCATCGAGGTCCACCGGCAGCTGGGCCTGCCGCTTGAGGTACTCGACCGGCCGGAATTACAGCGGCGTTACCCGCAGATCCGGTGGGACGGAATCGAATTTGGCCTGCTCGAGCCGCGCTTCGGCGCATTGATGGCCCGTCGCGCGGTGCAGACGCTGGTGGCGGAGTACGTGGCGGCGGGCGGTGAATACCGCATGGCTGGCGTAGAGCCGCCGGCGGGCGAGGGACGAATCGACGCGCTGCGCACCCGCGCCGGGGACGTCCTGCACGCTGACAACTTCGTCTTTGCCTGCGGACCCTGGCTGCCAGCCTTGCTGCCCGACGTGCTGGGCACAAGGATCTTTCCCACGCGCCAGGAAGTATTTGTCTTTGCGCCGCCGGCGGGTGACGACCGGTTCCGGGAGCAGAGCCTGCCGGGGTGGGCGGATTTCAACGGCGGCGACATCTACTACGGCTTTCCCGACCTGGAGGGGCGCGGCTTCAAGATCGCGCACGACCGCCACGGTCCGCGTTTTGATCCCGACACGGGGGACCGGCAGGCGACCGCCGCAGGCCAGGCCAATATCCGCGCGTATCTCGGTCGCCGCTTTCCCGCGCTCGCGGACCGGCCGCTGGTGGATTCCCGCGTCTGCCAGTACGAGAACAGCTCCAGCGGTGACCTGCTGATCGATCGTCACCCCGGTTTCAGGAATGCGGTGCTGGTCGGCGCCGGTTCTGGCCACGGCTTCAAGCACGGTCCCGCAGTCGGGCG
>CAZPNN010000027.1:0-10472 GCA_964587605.1 uncultured Chromatiaceae bacterium | reverse complement strand
CCATCCCGGGAACCTACTGGGGCGCTCCGGAAGCCGGCCTGTCGGGCGACCAGCTCTTCGTGCGGCCGGATACCCCGGTGCACTCGGTACTGCACGAATCGGCACACTTCATCTGCATGCCGCCCGAGCGTCGCGCCGGGTTGCATCGGGACGCGGGCGGTGACGTGGCTGAGGAGGACGCCGTCTGCTACCTGCAGATTCTGCTGGGAGCAGAACTGGCAGCGCCCGGCTGGAGTCAGGAGCGGCTGTTCACCGACATGGACGCCTGGGGCTACAGCTTCCGCCTTGGAAGTACCCGGCGCTGGTTCGAGCAAGACGCCGATGAAGCGCTGCGCTGGCTCCAGCAGCGCAGCAAGCTACCAAAAGGTACCGGACCTTAGTTATTTTAGTTGTTGGGAGAAGCGCAGGTGACGGGGGTTGGCGGATAGGTGAGAATCCGGACTGGACTTCGCCGGGAGACGAAACCATGCGATGCATGACAACCATTGCCCTGACTGTCGCCCTTGCGCTTGGTGGTGGCGCCGCTATCGCCCAGGAGCCCGCTGCAGACGCTTCACGGGCTACCTTCGACGCGGAGATCTGCAAGATCGACGGCCTGACGCCTGCCCAATGCGACTGTGCCTGGACGTTTCTGTCCGGCAAGCTTTCGGCCAGCGACCTCAGGCTCGCGATGTTGCTGACCGCCTCAAGTTCGGAGAATTCCGAGACGGCAAAGAAGGCCGATCAGGCCCTCGACAAGAGTAATGCTTCCGACAAGCGCCGCGACGAACTCTCTTCGGAGGCGAGCGCCCTGGTGATTGAAGCCGAAGACGACTGTATGAAGTAGGAGCGCCTTCAGGCGCGACACCGATGCCGGGTCGCGCCTGAAGGCGCGCCTACAGGACCCCGCGCGAAGTCGGGTGTCGCACATACCCCCGACGGTCCGCGACATTTCCCCGGTTTCGGCCGCCGGTCTTCGGCGGGAACTCCACCAGTCGCCAGTAGTTGTCAATCAGTTCCACGGCCTTGATAAAGCTGTTGCCCACGTCGGACTTCAGCATGTAGCCGGCGACATTCAGGTTAAATGCTTCGATCTTGTCCTCGTCATCGTTCGACGTGGTCAGCATGAAGACGATCGAGTCATGCAGTTCGGCGTCGCCCCGGATCCTTTCCAGGAGCTCAAGCCCGTTCATGCGCGGCATGTTGATATCGAGCACGAGCAGGTTTGGCCTCGGCAGCGGCGGTTTGCCATTGGCGCCCTGCAAAATGTCCCATGCCTCCAGCCCGTCCCGCGCGACGGTCACTGGATTGCTGATCCGGAGCTTCTCGATCGCACGCAGAAACGCCTTCTCGTCGATCAGGTCGTCTTCAACCAGCAAGATGTGCACGGTCTTGTTTATTTCGATCATGGGTTACCTCGTCCCTGGTCACATTGCCCTTCTCGCAGGGCAGTTTCTTCCACGTGAATTTGAATACGGTCCCGCGGCCACCAGGCCCGCCGTGGAACCAGATCCTGCCGCCTTGCCACTCAACGATGCGCTTGACGATCGCAAGCCCCATGCCACTGCCCTCGATCTCGTCCCGCGGCTTGAGTGTCTGGAACATCTGAAAGATCTTTTCGGAAAACTCCTGCGGGATGCCGGCGCCGTCGTCCTCCACGGCAAACAGCACCTCGTCGGCTTTCTCCTGGGCGTAGACCTTTATCGAGCCCTTGCCCGTGGGGTGATGTTTGATGGCGTTGTTGAGCAGGTTCCGCAGAACCTGCTCAAGTGGCGCGTGATGAGCGTGCAGCACCGGGAGAGAGGAATCGGCGGTCATTGTCATCGTCTCTGGCGGCGCAAGCAGCACAAAGAGATCTTGCACCAGCAGTCCTGAGTCGATATCGGTAATCTCGCCGGGCTTGCGGCCCGCACGGGAGTACGCCAGCAGGTCGTCGAGCAGTCGGTGCAGGCGGGTGGTGCGGCTCTTGAGCAAGCCAAGATTTTCCTGAACTTCCCCGCCGGTGTAGTTGCAGAGGTCTTCCTGAAGCCATTCAACCAGAATCTCGATGGCGCGCAGGGGCGCCTTCAGGTCGTGCGAGGCGACGTAGGCGAACTGTTCCAGGTCCTGGTTGGATCGGGAAAGTTCCTGCTGGATTGCCTGGCGATCCGATGTGTCGATGGCCAGCGACAGTACCCCCACCACCTCGCCGCTGGCTGCGCAGTGGGGCTGGTAGGTCACCGAGTAGAAGCGCTGTTCACCGTTCGACATGGTGCGTGCCTCTTCGAAACGCACGACCTCGCCCGCGAGGCATCGCTCATATAAAGGCTGCCGTCGCGCCCAGATATCCGGCGTGATCACGGCGGTGACGTGCTGGTTGAGGTGACGCGCGCGCGGGTAGCCGTACCACAGGTCGTACTGGGCACTCAGAAACAGGATATTCAGGTCCTTGTCGAGGTAGGAGAAAAGTCCGGGAACGCCGTCGGCAAGTTCCTGCATTCGTGACTCGGTGGCCTGCAACTGAACCTCCAGTGCCCGTTGGGAGGTTACGTCGATGCACACGCCCTGCAGCCGGGGTGGCGCACCCGGCACACCCGGCTGGAGATGACCGCGGCTGGTGACAAACCGCACGGCGCCATTCCGGTGCACTACGCGGTAGTCGCACGAGAACATCCCCGTTTGCATGCTGTCCCTGGCGGCAGCCCAGTAGCGGTTCAGGTCTTCGGGGTGGATGCGGGAAGCCATGATGTCAGGCGACAGCAGGCTGCCGTCATCAAGATCAAACAGACGGCAGCAGGTGGCGTCCACAACAAAGGCCCCGGCCGCCGCGTCGAATGAGTAGACGCCGACGCCGCTGGCCTCGAGCGTGCGCTGCAATTCGGGGCTGACGTCCGCACTGCCAGTAGACTTGACTATCATCCGCCACCTTTCAGCGCGCGACGGACGAGGGTCGAGTCCGTGTCGCCCTGGTCCAGTGCGGTCAGCAGGGGTTCGATCAGCCGCTGTTCCATGGGTTTGCCGAACAGGAAGCCCTGCACCACGTGGCAGCCCCTGTCGAGCAGGTAGTCAAGCTGGCTTTCGGTCTCCACGCCCTCAGCCACTGTTTCCATCCTGAGGCTCCGCGCCAGCGAGATGATCGCTTCGATAATGCTTTCACCATCGCGGCTGCCGCCGATTTCCTGCACGAAGGAGCGGTCGATCTTCAGGACATCGATGGGGAACCGTCGAAGGTAGCTCAGGCATGAGTAGCCAGTGCCAAAGTCATCGAGCGAGATCCGCAATCCGATCTTCTTCAACAGCGCCAGTTCGCGCTGGGCAGACTCCGTGTTCTCCATCACGAGGCCTTCCGTAAGCTCAATTTCTATCAGGCCCGGGTTGATGGCGTGCGTGCGCAATACTTCTGCGACCCGCTTGTGAAAGTCTGCTTGCCCGAACTGCCGGGCTGAAACGTTTACCGAAACCGGCACCGGTGTGAGGCCCTTGTCCTGCCACGACCGGAGCGCCAGGCACACCTCGTTAAGCACCCAGTAGCCAAGCGGGATAATGTGCCCGCTCTCTTCGGCCACCGGGATGAATACCGACGGGCTGACGGCTCCCCGGACCGGACTGGTCCAGCGCAACAGCGCCTCGAGGCCCTGCACCCGGTTGATGCGGGCGTTCACCTTTGGCTGAAAGGCGAGGTGGAACTCGCCAAGGCGGATCGCGTCGCGGATGTCGTGCTCGAGCTCGTGGTATTCCATGAGGTCGGCTTGCATCTGCTCATGAAAAAACTGGAAGTTGTTCCGGCCGTTTTCCTTGGCCTGGTACATTGCAATGTCCGCATTCTTGAGCAGCATCTGGGTTTCCGAGTTGTCGTTCGGATACATCGTGATCCCGATGCTGGTCGTGACGGCCAGTTGCCGGTCGGCGATATGGTAGGGCTGCGAAACGACCTCGAGGAGACCGGCGGCGACCGCTTCCACTTCGCGTGGCGTCGAGAGGCCTTCCATCAGCACGGCGAACTCATCGCCGCCGAGGCGCGCGATGACGTCGCCGGTGCGCACGGAACGACGGATGCGATTGGCGACCTCCTGCAGCAGCCGGTCGCCCGAGTCGTGGCCGAGCGTGTCGTTGACGACCTTGAAGTCGTCGAGGTCGAGGAACAGCAGGCCGATTTTCCGGCCGTCACGACGGGCCCTTGCGGTGGCACGAATGAGCTGGTCGTTGAAGAACTGCCGGTTGGGAATGCCGGTCAGTGCGTCGAATTGCGCCAGGTAGTTGAGCCGAAGCTCGGATTTCTTGCGCTCAATGGCGTAGCGGATAGAGCGCAGGATCGTGCGCCCCTGGCCCTCCCACTTCACCAGGTAGTCCTGGGCGCCCTTGTTGAGGATGCTCACGGCAAACTCTTCATTGTCCTGGCCGCTCAGCACAACGATCGGAATCTCGTTGTCTACCGCCTGAATGGCGTCGAGGCACTGCAGGCCAGAGCCGTCAGGAAGATGCAGGTCCAGGAGGACGACGTCGAATTTCTCGCTGCTGAGCTGTTCGGCGGCTGCCGCAAGAGTCGTAACGTTGACAAGCTCGACGTTGCCCGCGCGCTGACGACGGAGCGACGCAGCGAGAAATTCCGCGTCGGCAGGATTGTCTTCAACCAGCAGCAGTTTCATTGATGCCGAAACCCACAGAGACCCCTCGCTGACCGGCCAGCTGTGAGCAGCTGGCCCGGCCACCCCCTAGCAGAGGCGGCTAGTACCGTCGTCACTCTACGGGGCGACTATGTGAAATCCGTGAGAACGCGTTCACACTCGTGCTTGCGGGGCATTGCGCTTGCGCACATTTCGGGTGATGCGTCCGGGTGTCGGCCGGAGTCTTGCTGTGCGACGCCAATCACAGACGCTGCTCCGTACTTCCCCGACAGTAGGCCAATGATCAGCCGGCTGGATGCCGCGATTCTTATTGCATGCCTCGGTGCTGGTGCCGTGGTGGCCGTGCCCCGGCACCTTCAGTTCTCCACGCAGACTCGCGTGGCCGAGGTTGCCGCCCTCGCGCGCGGCGCCAGAACAGCTGCCGAACTCGCCCATTCCCGCTGGCGTGCCGCTGACCGGCCGGCAACGATTACCGGGGCTCGTGGTGTGGTTGCCATCACCCACGGTTATCCGTCCGCGGCCACCCTGTCCCTGATGCTGGCAGACGCGGAAACTGCCGCGTTTCTGTACGACGGCGGTGTCTGGCGTCATGCTGGCTTGCGCGCCCACAGGCCGTGCGGCGTTACCTACCAGCCACCCGCAGCGGCGGGGCTGTCGCCGATAATCAGCGACTACACCAGCGGCTGCTGACGCCTTCTGATTAAATGCAGCTGATGAAGCTGCTGCTCAAATGGATGCTGCTCAGCCTCGCCGCCTTGCTTCTGTTGGGCGTCGCTCTGGCCGTGGCGGTTGTCACACTCGTCGATCCGGCCCGGTACCGCGACATTGCAACCGATGCGGTCCAGCAGGCAACGGGGCGCACGCTAACCCTCGGCGGCGACGTCGGGCTCAAGTTCTTTCCCTGCTGCGCGGTCGAGTTCGATGAGGCAACGCTTGGCAATCCACCCGGTTTTGCCGGTGAGCCGTTTCTCCACATCAATTCCGCCGAGCTGGCGATCCGTCTGTGGCCCCTGCTCAGTCGTCGCGAAGTTGAAATTGGCACCGTCCGGCTCGAGGGCCTCAAGGCCAATCTCGTGGGCCGGAAGGATGGCAGCAATAACTGGACCTTCACTGATGCCGACGCCGGGCCCGAGGCGGACAGCGCCGACGGTAGCGAGGATGCCGTCGCCGGTATTTCCGTGGCCGGGATCAGTATTCGTGATGCCAGCCTTGATTACAGCGACGAAGCCGACGGCAGCCGTTACCGCATTGAGGACCTTGAGCTGACCACCACCCCGTTACGCGGTGCTGCGCCCTTTGATATCAGCACGTCCTTGCGTCTCACTGACCTCAAGGACAACTCGGGGGGCGCCATTGCACTCAAGGCGACGGCGAGCGTTGGGGTTGAGGGTGATGTCACCCGTGTGCAACTCCTGGGTGTTGATGGCGAACTGGATCTGAAAGGTCTGGCCGGGAGTCTGGCCGGCAGTCCGGCCGGCCTTGACGCGCTGACAGGCCGGCTTTCGGCACCGGCACTCGAGGTGCGCCTTGCCGGCGACACTGCGGTGAGCGCGCCGGAAATCACCGTCGATCTCAAGCTCAAGGGCGCTGACCTCCCCGGCGGCTCCGTGCCGCTCCAGGCCACGCTGACCGGCTTCAGTTACGCCGTGGATCCCGGTACCGGCACGATGTCTGCACTGACAGCGACAGCTACCGTGGCCGGCGTTGCACTCGACGTGACTGGCGCCGGGTCATTTGGCGCGAGCAACGACCTGCGCGGCAGCCTGCGATTCCCCGCGTTCTCCCCGCGCGAGCTCCTCGCGACGCTGAACGAGGATGTTCCCCTTACTGCAGATCCCAGGGTGCTTGGCCAGCTTTCCGGCTCCACCAACTGGTTCCTTAAGGACAAGTCAGCGGGCGTCGACAAGCTCGCCGTTGTGCTGGACGACACAAGGATTGCGGGTTCGCTGTCGCGGGAGTTGCTGCCCGGGGGCAGCAAGGCGACGCCCCGCACGCGCTTCGACCTGACGATGGACACGTTGAACGCGGACCGCTATCTCGAACCGGACGCGACGCCGCCGGCAGAAAGTGCGGACAGGAAGGCCGGGAAGGCGCCCCCCACCAGGATTCCGGCAGAGACTCTTCGCGGCCTGAACCTCGAGGGCCGCGCCCGCATCGGCCGGCTCACGATCGACGGCCTGCAGCTGGCCGACGTGGACGTGACCAGCCAGGCTGCCGGTGGCCGTGTGCAGCTTGCGCCGGTTTCGGCAAAGCTCTATGGCGGCAGTTTCGGTGGCGCGATTCGCCTGGACGCGACGGGACCGAAGACGCGCCTGACGCTCGACCAGAACGTCAGCGGCGTCGATTTTGGCGCGCTGCTGACAGATTTTGCCGACGTCAGGAACATTAGCGGCACCATGTCGCTGAAGCTGGACGGCACGGCGACCGGCAGCACGGACGACGAGCTGCTGGAAAACCTGGCTGGCAACCTGGCCTTCACGCTTGCCGATGGCGTCTACAAGGGCATGGATGTCTGGTATGAGATCCGCAAGGCGTGGGCCCTGCTGAAACGCACAGACCCGCCCGCCAGGACCGAACCGGAACAGACGCCGATCAAGGCCCTCGACCTCGCGGGCAAGATCAGCAATGGCAAATTGCGCACCGAGCGCTTCAATGCCGAGATCCCGTTCCTGCGGGTGTCGGGCGATACCACCGTTGACCTCATCAGGAGTTCGCTGGACAGCAAGCTGACCGCACTGGTCTTCGAGAAGCCCGTGTTCGGCGACGACACGAGCCTCTCGGATCTGGAGGGCGTCCGCATCCCGCTGACCATCAGCGGGCCCGTTGCAGATCCGAAGGTGCGGGTCGACCTGAACAAGATGCTGAAGGGCGCCCTGAAGGAGACCGCGCGGGAGACGCTTCGCGACACGCTGCTTAACAAGCTGGGTCTCGGCAAGCCAGCCGCAGAGCCAGCCGCAGAGCCGCCGCCGGCCGGCGATGAATCCCCCGTCGAGGCTGAGGGCGAGGGCGAGGACGCGGCGCCGGCCGAGAAGAACAAGGAAGACCCGGTCAAAAAGGCACTGGACCGCATCTTCCGCTAGGTCAGATCTCCACGACGGTGCTCAGGATGACCACGCGGCGCAGTGGCATGCCGAAGAATTCGGCGGCGCCAACCGAGCGGCGCTGGAGCCAGGCGAAAAAGTACCGCTGCCAGCGCTGGGTGCGCCGCTGCTCCAGCGGCATCACCACGTGCTGGCCGAGGAAGAGGCTGTAGCTGCGGGAAAAAATCCGCAGGCCCTGGCGATGGCACTCCTGGATGATTTCCGGCACGTCCGGATCCTCCATGAATCCGTAGCGCGCGCGCACCGAGTAGATCGACGGCTGCAGCGTATCTATGGTCAGCCGCTGGTCCGGGTCAATCTTCGGTACCCGCTCGAAGCCGATATGCAGGAACACGACGTTCTCGTGCAGCACCCGGTTGTGCTCCAGGTTGCGCAGGAACGCGCTCGGCACCGAGTTCGGCCGGCTGGCGAGAAATATTGCGGTACCACTCACTTCCCTGGTCCCGGTTAGCAGCTTCGGCAATTCCTTCAGGCTGACGGACGTCGCCTCCAGCTGGGCACCAAGCCGCTCGCGGCCGTCGTGCCAGACGGTGAAGATGAGGAACAGGCCGGAGCCCATTGCGAGCGGTGCCCAGGCCCCCTCCGCAAACTTGCTGAGGTTGCCGAGGACGTAGGCGGTGTCGACGAGGAAGAACACACCGAACACCAGCACCACAAGTAGCCAGGACCACTTCCACTCGATCCTTGCCAGCACGCTCGCGAGCAGCGTGTCGATCAACATGGTGCCGGCAACCGCTGCGCCGTAGGCGGACAGGAGGGTAGTGGACGAGCCGAAGCCGACGGCCATCACGATAACGAAGGCCAGCATGGTCCAGTTTGCGACCGGCACGTAGATCTGCCCGCGTTCCCGTGCCGAGGTCTGGATGATCTCGACTCGCGGCATCAGGTCGAGCTGTACCGCTTGCCGCGTGAGCGAGAACGCGCCCGAGATCGTCGCCTGCGACGCGATGATGGTGGCCGCCGTGGCCAGCACGATCATTGCGCCAAGGAGGGGCTCGGGGACGAGGCGGAAGAAGGGACTGGCGAGGTGTGTCGGGTCGCGCAGCGCGAGCGCGCCCTGGCCCAGGTAGTTCAGCACGAGTGCCGGCCACACGAGGCCGAACCAGGCGGCGCCGATTGCCGGCCGGCCGAAATGGCCCATGTCGGCATAGAGGGTTTCGCCGCCCGTGACGGCGAGGAACACGGCGCCGACGATGATCAGGGCGATGCCCGGCTCGTGCGACAGCAGGCCGACCGCGTAGAGCGGGTTCAGGGCCTGCAGGATGACGGGAGTCTTTACGATGGACAGTATGCCCAGAACGGCGAGCGTTCCGAACCACACCAGCATGATCGGCCCGAAGTACCGGCTCACGCTGGCGGTGCCCTGGCGCTGGATCAGGAACAGTCCGACCAGGATTCCGCAGGTCAGTGGCAGCACGTATTGCTGGAACTGCTGGTCGAGTACCGTAAGGCCCTCGACCGCGCTGAGCACGGAAATCGCCGGCAGGATCGCGGCATCACAATAGAAGAGGGCGGTGCCGAGCGCGCCCGCCAGCAACAGGTTGCGCGACCAGCGTCCGGACTTGAAGAAGTGCTTCTGGAGCCGCGCGAGCAACGCGAGAATGCCGCCTTCGCCCTCATTGTCCGCGCGCATGATGATCAGGAGATACTTGAGGCTGATCACGAAGACCAGGCTCCAGAAGATCAGGGAAATTGAGCCAAATATCGCCAGAGCCGGCGGCGCGCTGTCCGCCGCCCTGACCGCGGCGCCGAAGGCGTAGAGGGGGCTGGTGCCGATGTCGCCATAGACGATACCGACGGCGCCGATCATGGCCGGCGCGCTTAAGGGAGACTTCGACATGCTGGAGTGTGCGGTTCTGTCCGTAGGAGTGGCCGTAGGAGCGGCTTCAGCCGCGACCCTGACTGCCTCTCAGGGTCCCACGGCGCGCGCATTCTGCGCCTGCTGCCTGGACCCCGCAAGACCAGTACCCTAGCCGGCATGAACGCTGATTTTGCCCCCCGCCTGGCCCCGGCGCTGCTCAACTGGTGGGAGCTCCACGGCCGTAAAGACCTGCCCTGGCAGCAGGATCCGACGGCGTACCGCGTGTGGGTCTCCGAGATCATGTTGCAGCAGACGCAGGTGGCGACGGTGCTGCGCTACTACGACACCTTTGTCACGGCGTTTCCCGATGTGCGTGCCCTGGCTGACGCCGAGCCCGACGCGGTTCTGCACCGCTGGTCAGGTCTTGGCTACTACGCCCGCGCGCGCAACCTGCACCGGGCCGCGCGCGCGGTTCGCGACGAGCACGGCGGCGTGCTGCCCGCTGATTTCGCGGTGCTCGCGTCGCTGCCCGGCATCGGCCGCTCGACGGCGGGCGCGATCTTAAGTCTCGCCAGCCACCAGCGGCACGCGATCCTCGATGGCAATGTGAAGCGCGTGCTCGCACGGGTCTTCCGCGTGGCCGGCTACCCCGGCGACGCCGCGGTAGCGAAACAGCTCTGGTCGCTGGCCGAGCAGTGCACGCCGGCCGCGCGCGTGGCCAACTACACCCAGGCCATCATGGATCTCGGCGCCTCGCTGTGCGCCCGGCGGCGCCCGGCCTGCGAGAGCTGTCCCCTCGCGTTGGGCTGTCTTGCCCACCGGGATGGTGTCGCGGATCAGCTGCCGGCGCGCAAGCCGGCCAAAGCGCGGCCGCGCAAGGCGACGGTGGTCATGGTCTGCGTACGCCCCGACGGCGCCGTGCTGCTCGAGCGCCGCCCCGACGCCGGGATCTGGGGCGGCCTCTGGGGCCTGCCTGAGACCACCTCT
>CAZPNN010000026.1:0-4533 GCA_964587605.1 uncultured Chromatiaceae bacterium | reverse complement strand
GTGTTCGGCGAGAACACCATGAAATGTCTCCCCGGCAAGGTTCTCAAGGAAGCACGTAGATGCCGCGTTTTCCGCGTCCTTTCCGTATTCGCCGTCCACGTACGCACTGATAAATGTCGCTAACTCCTTCACCGATGAGAGTGACAGCTCGCCGAAGTTCTCACGAACAAAGTGGCTGCATTCCGCGAACACTCCATGCGCGGTGAAGGCGCCGTTGTCATCGAGAAAGGGACTGTCGCCCCGTTCCCATTGCGCCGCGAAGCCTGGTACAAGGCGTCCAAGCGTTTCAGCGATAGCAACGGGGGTCATGCTGTGCATTGGGGTCTAACTACTAATTAGGGGGCAGAAGTGACGCATAACATTCCATGGGGGGTGATTATGCGGCAAGCGCCCTGGCCGAGGCACCTAATCGCCGCGTCCGGAACGACAGCTCACCACAGGCATTGGCGGGGCGTCGGTGGGTGGCTTGGCGCGGAAATGGGGTCGCGGCTGAAGCCGCTCCTACGGGGGCGCTCCTACGGCGGCGACGCGGGGAAGGACTTTGGGAATGGTTTGAGGCGCGACAGCATCAGTCCCGCCACGACCAGCAGTCCCGCGTGGAGGTACAGGATTTCGGTGTAGTCGCCGTAGCGCTCCACGGCCTGCGCCGTCAGCAATGGCCCGATGCCGGCGCCGGCGGAGTAGGCGCTGTAGTACCAGGCGTAGATCCGGCTGAAGTACTTCAGGCCGAAGTAGCGGCTCGCCAGGTACGCGGTGACATCCACTTCGGCGCCCGCCGCGAGTCCCGTCAGCATGCCGGCGATGAACGCGGCCGTGCCGCTTGCGCCCGAGGCGAGCAGGATGATGCCGACGACCGGGCCCACGAGAAAGGCGACGGCAACGCGCGGGGCGAAGAAGCGGTCCATCAGCATCCCGGCGGCAAGCCGGCCGACGATCAGCGCTGCGGCCACCATCGACTGCGCCTGCGCCGCGCGCATGGGATCGACGTCGCGCATCACGAGCATCGGCACCAGGTGCAGGATCAGGCTCTGCACGGCGATGCCGATCAGCAGGAACGCGGCCAGCATCAGCCAGAAGTGGTTCTGGCGCATGGTTTCAGACAGCGTAAAGCCGGTCTGCGGCACGGCTGCTTGCGGGATGGCTCCAGGCAACTTGTCCGCCGGCCACTCGTCGCCGTCAGGCCGCAGGCCCATGGACTCCGGCGACTCGCGTACCACGAGCCCGATCGACAGGACGCCAACCGTGACGACGGCAAGAGCGACGATCACGTATGCCGTGCGCCAGCCGTATTCCGTGATGGCCCACTGGGAGAGCAGCGGCCAGATGATGCCGCCGAGCCCGAGTCCGGCCAGTGTGAGTCCCAGTGCCAGGCCGCGGCGCCGGTCGAACCACACGGAGATCACGCGGGCAAAGGCAACGTGCGTCGTGCCGAGGCCGAGGATCGCCAGCGCGATGAAACGCAGGTAAAACGCCGGCAGCGATCCGGTCTGGGTCGAGAAGGAGGCGATCACGGCACCCTCGAGCAGGAAGCCGACCAGGATCATGCGCCTGGCGCCGAATCGATCAACCAGCGCGCCGATGAAGGGTGCCGCGATGGTGACGGCGGCAGTGACCAGCAGCAAGCCCATGAATATCTCGGGCTGCGTCCAGCCAAATTCCGCACGCAGCGGCCCGAGAAAAATGGAGAACGTTCCTGTGATGACGCTGGCGAGCCCGCAGGCCAGCCCGAGCCCGCAGGCCACGGCGACGTACCAGCCGTAGAACAATTTACGCATGGGTGGGCAATATAGGGTCTAAACCCCCGGACGTGTTATCGCTAAACTGCTAGGCTTCCGCGTGGTGAAAGCCCGGAGATTCTGATGACCCGACTGTTTTCGGTCCTGCTGCTGTCGTCCCTGTCGCTCCTCCCGCAGGCGGCTTTTGCCGAAACCGAGATTTATGGCGGCGTGGGGGTCGGCTATTCGACATTCCAGACCGATTCGACGTTCCAGGGCGAGCCAATTGATTTCGAGGGTTCAGCCGTTGCCGTTCGCCAGTTCATCGGCCTGAACTACGGTGACTACGTCGGCCTCGAGTTCGGCTACGTCGATTTTGGCACCGTCAACGATCAGGTCAAGCTGGTCGAGCAGGGGACCGGCAGCGTCAATGACGCCATCGAGAGCTGGGGGTACGAATTGGCCCTGATCGGCCGCTACCCGCTCAATCAGGAACTCGACGCTTTCGGCAAGGTGGGCATGCTCCGCTGGGACAGCGAAGAAACCCTTGAGACCTTTCCGTTGCCGACCAAGGTGGATGGCGACGACATGGTCTGGGGCTTCGGGCTCGATTTCCGCGGCTCGAACCGCTTCCACGCCAGGGTGCAGGCCGATTTTGTGGATATCGATTTCGCCAGTTCCTGGTGGGCGCTCACCGCGTCTGCGTATTACGCCATTCCTTTCGGGCGCTGACGTATCAGCCCCGGCGCAGATTTCCCTGCGCGTCTTCGATACAGGGCAGCCAGCCGATCCCGCAGAACTGAACAGTAATGTCCGAAACCCTGGGGCGCACGCTGATTTCTTCCAGCGGCTCGGTCTGCGCGTCAAATCCGGTGTCGAGGGCAGCAATGTCGGCCTGCAACCCGGCATCGAGTTCGCCGATCTCCGCCTGACGTTGCTCCAGTGTTGCCGTCGCCCGCTGCACATCCCCGGACTGACGCTGCGCGTAGCCCGCCTTGCGCATAGCCGTGGACGCGCGGCCCACTGACGTCGCAGAAACTGCCTTACGGCCAAGCAGGGCGCCGAGCACGGTGTTTGCCACTGACACGGCGGCATCGATCTTCGAACCGGTAGCCTGCTCCTGCTCGCGCGTCACAGCCTGCTCAGCCCGCCGGGCGCGTTCTTCCAGCGTTGCCAGCTTCGCGGCGTACTTCTCGCGAAGCACCGCTGTGGCGCTGTCCCGCTTCTCTCGTGCGTGCTGCTGCAGCCGGGCGCGAAAGGCGCCCTCGGCTTCATCCGGCGCCGAGACGAGTTTGCTGAAGGTCGTGCTGCGCTGGAGAACGAGCGGGTTTTCCGTACGCAACCAAGTGCGGAATGCTGACTGTGCTTTCTTGATGCTGCCCGGGTCCGCCAGTGCGGATGGCAGCGGCGCAAAGCCCGCGCCGGCGTCCGGTTCCTGCAGGAGCGTGGCCGGAGCACGCGGCAGCGCCTCGGCATCACGCCAGTCGACGGCCCCCGGTTCCAGAAGGAGCACCAGCTCGCGTTGCAGGTCGACGCCGTGTTTGGCGCTGACATAAGCCACGCGCGCGGTACCGAGCAGGCCCGGCAGGTAGACAAGTCGTTCACCGGCACCCGGGCGCGCGGTCGCAGTACCAAACAGCTCGGGAATGGCCGGCGGCAGCACGGGGCGGTTGGCGCCGGGTGCTGGCGCCGCCGATAGTGCCGGGACCGCCGGTAGGGCCGCCGTCGATGTCGTGGCAGCGGCAGCAGCGGGTGTCGCAGCTGCCGGCCCGGCGAGCCGCCGGATGTCCTCCCGGGTGAGCGGGCCGCGCAGGTAAGACATCGCCCAGCGGGTCTGGAGCAATACCGGGGACTTTTCGTGGACGTTGTGCAGGAGAAATGTGCGCTTGCCGAGGCTGGCGAGCGTGGCATCGAGGCTGGCGGCGTCAACGCCGCCGGTTGACGCCGCGGACAACAAGCCGTCACGCACCCGATTACGGTCCTGCTCGGTCTGCAGCCGGCCGATGAACCAGGTGCCGGCGTTGGAGAGGGCCTTGTAGTCGAGATCCACAGGATTCTGCGTGGACAGCACGACCCCGAGCCCAAAGGCGCGGGCCTGTTTCAGCAAGGTCAGCAGCAGAACCTTGGATGGCGGTGCGGCCACCGGTGGCAGGAAGCCGAAGACCTCGTCCATGTACAGGATGGCGCGCAGGGATGATGTGCCGGACTGCGTGCGCATCCAGGCCACGATCTCGTTCAGCAACAGCGTGACGAAGAACATGCGCTCGGCATCGCCGAGGTGGGCGATCGACAGCACGCTGACGCGCGGCCGGCCGTCAGGCGTGAACAGCAGCGAGCCGGCGTTGAGGGGCTCGCCCTCGGTCCATGCCGCGAAGCCGGGCGCGGCGAGCAGGTTGTTCAGGCGCATGGCGAGCGCGAAGCGGTCTTTCGACGGGTAGAAAGTCTCCAGGTCGAGAACGCCGATCTTGCCGATGCCCGGGTTCTGTATCGCGCCGATGAGGCCGGCAAGGTCGAGGCTGCGCCCCTGCTGCCACTGGCTGCCGAGTACGGAGGAGAGCAGGATGTGTTCGCGACTGGCAACCGGATCGGCCTCGATACCCGTAAGCGTCAGCAGGCCTGTCACGACGCCTTGCACGTGCTGGCGGTAGAGGTCGGCGTCCGCCTGCAATGCTTTCGGTGGGGCGTTGAAAGAGCCGAGCACCGAGAGCGGGCGTCCCGCGCTGCTGCCGGGTGTGTAGATCGCGAAGTCAGCCGCCGCGCGCAGGCGCGCGAGCCGCTCCGGCCCCTGGTCCCACTCGGCAAGACCGTCGCGCCACTT
>CAZPNN010000025.1:0-4230 GCA_964587605.1 uncultured Chromatiaceae bacterium | reverse complement strand
CCGGACACAACCACGCTTGAACGGATGGTGTCGGCAAGCGCTGATGATGCCGAAGAGTCGTCTTCAGGAATCGTGTCCCTCACGAGTTCTGACCTTGAGCTCGTCCTTGATGGTTCGAATCAGACGGTGGGCATGCGATTTGCCACCGCGACCATTCCGAAGGGAGCGACGATCACAAGCGCCTACCTTCAGTTTACCGTTGATGAACCAACCACGACGACCACGTCGTTAGCCTTTTACGGGCAGAACGCCGATGATGCCGCCTCCTTCACGTCCGCGGGTAGCAATATTTCTTCTCGTACCAAGACCGACGCTTCAGTGGGCTGGACACCGAACCCATGGAGTACGGTAGGAGCCGCAGGCGCTGACCAGAGAACTCCTGATATTTCCGCCCTTATCCAAGATATTGTGAATCGCCCTGGCTGGGTAAGCGGCAATTCTCTCGCGATCATCGTCACAGGTACGGAGAAGCGGGTCGCAGAAGCATACGATGGCGAGCCCCTGAAGGCGCCTCTTCTCCACGTAGAATATGTAACCGTCCCCGACACCACCTCTCCCACCGTCTCCGTGACTGCCCCCGCGGATGGCGCGAACGTCTCCGGCGTCGTCACGGTCTCGGCGACCGCCTCTGACAACGTGGGTGTTGCAGGCATCCAGTTTGCGCTCGATGGGATGAACCTCGGCGCCGAGGTCACCACGGCTCCTTATGGTATCTCCTGGAATACGGCGGCCGTGACAAATGGCAGCCACATCTTGAGCGCGATCGCGCGGGATGCGGCAGGGAACACCACAACCTCGAGTCCCATCTGGGTTATGGTCTTCAATATTCCCGATACCGAACCTCCGTCTGTGCCTCTCGGCCTCGCTGAGACCTCCGCCTCTCACTCTCAGATCAATCTCTCATGGAACACGTCAACCGATAACGTCGCGGTGACAGGCTACGCGGTCTACCGCGACGGCACGCAGATCGCGACGACCACCGTGACGTCCTACTCCGACACCGGCCTTGCGCCTTCGACGACGTATGCCTACACGGTGGCGGCCTATGACGCCGCTGGAAACACCTCGGCCCAGGGTGCGAGCGTCAGTGCGACGACGCAGACGCCTCCCACGACGATCACCCTCAAGTTCAATCCGGTCGCGGATGCAACCATCCAAGCAGGGAATCCGACAGTAAACTACGGCTCCAATACCAGGTTGCAGATTGACAAGAAGCCCGTCGAGGATTTCCTCATGAAATTCCAAGTCGCCGGCGTAGGGTCCAGGGTCGTCACGAGCGCAAAGCTTCGGCTGCGGAACGTGAATGGTTCAGTCGACAACGGGGGTCATTTCTACCGTGCCGCCGATAGCTCCTGGTTAGAACCCACCGTGACGTGGAACACTGCCCCAGCTTCCGACGCGAATCCGATTGCATCACTCGGTGCGGTCAGTTCTAACCTCTGGCATGAAGTTGACATCACCTCCATGATTGTCGGTGATGGCACGTATAGCATCCGCGTCAAGAGCACCTCGAATGACGGTGCCTATTACGCATCGCGCGAAACGATTACGAAGCCGGAGCTTGTCGTCATTGCCGAGTAATCAACGAAGACTTCTCCTCGTAGCACCTCCGAACAAGTTGCGCGTAGGAGGTTCCAAGGTGCAATCTTCGGTCCGGTAAGCGTCATTCCGTCAACCTCGCCCGGTGTATCGCAGGCCCGCCGGCGACCGCTGCCGCCGCCACGCGCCGCCGTTGAGGCCTGCGCCCGTTGACGCTTGCCGCGCCCGTCAAGGGAACTCCGTCCTGCTTCACCCGCGCAGGGTGGCGAAACTCGTAGACGCAGGGGACTTAAAATCCCCTGGCCGCAAGGCCATCTGGGTTCGACTCCCAGCCCCGGCACCATTTATTTTCTGCGGCTTGCGAGGAACGCCAAGGAAGGGGATGCAAAGTCCCTCATGAGCGGGGTGTCCGTCTGGGTGTCCAGCACGTAATCGGTGGCGGGCCAACAGATCACCCGCCGTCTCCAGGGCCTATTCCACAACCAGTACATCCGACGCTACGTGCCCCGCCTGATGATGAGACCCGACCTCGACCCCGGACCCCCGCTCCTGGCCTATGGTCTGGAGCTGAGGGGCGCGAGCACCCTCCAGGCTTATTGTGCGCGCCTCGCGACCGAGGAAGCAGGGGAGCCGAACCTGGTTCGGTGGAAGAGAGAGTACACCCGTCGAACCGAGTGGTTCCTCAAACACCGACTGATGGCGCATACGAAGTTCAAGCTGAGATCCTAGGTCCAGTAAGATCTATTCCGTCAACGTGGCCTCTGATGGTGGGTGGCGGACGGGGGCGGGGGACCGGGCGGACCGCCACGTGCCGCACGAAGAAGACGCGGCGCGCACCGTCCTGCCGGTGCGCGAGTTCCTCGGCCTGAAGTAGCTCAGGCCAGCGACGCCGGGTCGAGGTTGGCGCCGCAGACGATGACGGCCACGCGCTCGTGTGCCACGGGCTGCACGAGCCCGGTCCACAGCGCCGCCAGAGGCAGCGCCGCCGCCGGCTCCACCGCCAGGCGCAATTCGCGCCAGATGCGGCGCTGCGCGTCGCGGATCGCGGCGTCGTCCAGCAGGTGCGAAGCGGCGATGAAACCCCGGCGCTGCACCGCCCATGCGATGTCGCCGATGCGGCGCGCGCCCAGGGAATCGGCAGCGACGCCGCCCACCTCCACGTCCACCGGCATGCCGGCGGCGCGTGCGGCGTGCAGCGTCGGCGCCAGCGCCGGCTCCAGCGCCTCGACGCGGCAGCGGCCGCCGAACCAGGCCGCGACACCGGCGACGAGGCCGCCGCCGCCGACGCTGACGAGCACACGCTCGGGCAGGCCGGCCTCGGCCTCGATCTCGCCGCCCAGCGTGCCCGCGCCGGCCACGACCTCGGCCTGGTCGTAGGCGTGCATCAGCAGCGCGCCGTTCTCGCGCTGGCGCACCAGGCAGGCTGCCAGCGCGTCGGGATAAGCGGCGCCGCGGATCACCACGCGCGCGCCCAGCGCCGCCAGCGCCGTGCGCTTGGCCGGGCTGGACACCTCGGGGAGGAAGACCTCGCAGGCCACGCCCAGCGCCTGCGCCGCGGTGGCCACGGCGATGCCGGCGTTGCCGCCCGAGGCCACCACCACGCCGGCCGCCGGCACGGGTAGCGAGCGCATGCGGTTGAACATGCCGCGCGCCTTGAAGCTGCCGCCCACCTGCAACTGCTCCAGCTTCAGCCAGACCTCGGCGCAGCGCAGGCCGAGTGCGGCGCCCGGCAGCCGCCACAGCGGCGTGCGGCGCACGTCGCCGGCGATGCGCGACGCAGCGGCGCGGATGATTTCCGGGGTGGGTGTCGTCATGCCCGCATCCTCGCTACAGTTGACCCATGACCCAACCCACCGCCAGCGGCCTTGCATGGGTGCAGCGCCTCGTGCGCATGAACACCGTCAGCCCACAAGGCCAACCTCTTCGCGACGCTGGGCACGGGCAAGCCCGGCGGCGTGATCCTCTCCGGCCACACCAACACCGTGCCCGGGGACGGGCAGGACTGGTGCATAGATTCTTTCTTCGTAACTTCTCCGCATTTTGCAGAGAACATTTGATTGCGGCCGCGAGGCCGCGTTGGGACATTCAAGCTGAGATTTTAGGTCCGGTAAGGGCTATTCCGTCAAATTGGACTGGTAGGGAGTGGGGTCGGCCGGTCCCATGGGCGAGGTTATCGCTCATCTGAAGGGCAAGCTCGGCCTGTGACTTGTTAGCCAGGCGGCCTGGCTGGCGGAATGGCGAGCGCTGAATCGGGGCGGTCCGAGCGGACGAAGGGGAACAGCAGATTGTCGTCACCAGGAGAGTGTGAACCATTGGCAACCGCCGACGGACCGCTGGTCGTCATCTAACGGATTCGTGGCGTCTTGAACTCGCTGGTCAGCGCAGCAATATGATCAGGCCCGATCCCGCAGCAACCGCCGAAAATAGAAGCTCCCATATGCTGCCAGTCATGCGACTTCCTGACAAGTTCATCCGGCGGGATCACGTCGATGAATTCCCAGTCCGGTGACTTGAAGTAACCGCACTCAGGATAGGTGGCGACCGGGCCGGTCCAGTGTTTTCGCAGGATCGCCAGCGCTTCATCCGTGTTGTTAGGTGAGGTGTGCATCACCATCATCACCGCGGGCTTGAGCGCCGCCGCCAGCGTGCGCGCGATATTGTCGAAGGAGCAATCGTCGCGGCCCCAGCCCT
>CAZPNN010000024.1:0-4045 GCA_964587605.1 uncultured Chromatiaceae bacterium | reverse complement strand
GCGGAGGACTTTGCGAGACAGTCAACCCTCGGCGATGAGACGTCAACGCGGGTTGCCGGAATGTACGAGGAGAATCCCTACCCGCGCTGGGCCTCGGGCTTGCCCGTCCTGAATCCTAAAGGCCGACCGCTGGAGAATTTTTTTGGGCTGGTGGAGTCTCCCGCCTGGCAACACAAGCCGACCCGACCCGTGCAATCCATACTCGTTGCCGGCTGTGGCACCGGGCTCCAGCCCCTGGCTCTCGCCGTCGCCCTGCCCCGGGCGCGCATCCTGGCCATCGACATCAGCTGCCGCAGCCTGGCCTACGCCCGCGTGATGGCGGAGCGCTACCAGGTCGCGAACGTGGAATTTCAGCGGCGCGACATTCTTGCGCTCCCGTCTTCAACCCAGCAGTTCGACATGGTGGATTCGGTTGGCGTCATTCATCACCTGCGCGATCCGGCCGGCGGGCTGCGCGCCCTGCTGGCCTGCCTGCGGCCGGGCGGGCTGTTGCGGCTCGGTGTCTACAGCCGCAGCGGGCGCGATGCCGTCGTCCGCTTTCGTGCCCGGCAGGCAAAGTCCCGCACGGACCCCGCCGCGCTGCGCGAGATCCGTCACGGCATCGTGCAGGCGGGCGAGCAGGGGCCGTACGCTGATCTGCTGCGGTTCCGCGACTTCTACAGCCTGAGCGGCTTCCGGGACCTGCTGCTGCACGAGCAGGAATGCCAGTTCAGCATTCCGGAATTACAAGCGCTGCTGACGACCCATGGCCTGACCTTTCTGCGCTTTGCGACCCAGCCCGGGATGACCGAGTCACTGCACGACCGGGCGGAGCCCGGGACCAGTGCCTTTGACCTTGAGAGCTGGCACCAGGCCGAACTGCGCACGCCCTCGCTGTTCGCCGGTATGTACATCCTGTTTGCCCGCTTCGATGGCCAGCATTAGGCTGTCACCGTGCTTACCCTCTAGAACGCCAACAACAGGAGTAGAACCCGTGAGCATTGCCCACAAATGGCTCGAACAGGAGCCCTGGCCCACCGAGGTCATGCCGAAGAAGTTGCTGGAGAGCCGCATCCAGCGGGTTTTGACCCTCACCAACATTGGCTACCTCGGTACTGTGAAGAAGGACGGGTCGCCGATCGTGAGTCCCGTCGAGTTCTATAACGACGGCTTCTCCCTGTACATCTTTCCCCAACCCAACAGCCCAAAGGTGTTTGCCTTGCGGCGAGACCCGCGGTTGAGCTTCGCCATCGCCAACCCGATGGCTGGCTGGGCCTGTGTCATGGGCGCGCAGTTTTTCGGCAGGGGCACGCTGCTGGATGTGGATACTCCCGAGTGGGAGCACGGCATGAAGGTCTTCAAGTGGGTGGCGTCCGGTTTCGAGCTGGGCAAAATCACCATGAAGCCGCCCCGGGGCCAGCTGCTGCGAATCGACCCGGACCGGATCGTCTACACCGAGCACTTCATGCGCAGCGAGGGCTATGCGCCCCGCCAGATCTGGACGCCGGGCGCCGATGCTCCGCAGGTGGTTCCGGGACGCAACGCGCCGATCTAGGCCAGGCACTCGCGGGGATCGGGCCGCGATCGGGCCGGAATCGTTCAGGGATCGAGCACGAGAAACGCCCAGAACGGCACGCCGAGGCCGCTCCAGCTGGCTGACGCGTCGCTGAGTATGCTGATGAGCGTGTCGAAGTCGTCATCCCCGGCCGCCCGGAAATCCCCGGGTTTTTCGATGACGAGCAGGTAGCCCACGGCCTTCCGCCAGCTGAAGTCGGTCAGGCAGTCGGAAAGCGCGTCCCAGTTTCCGCCGAACCAGTCGGGGAACGCCAACTGCTCCTGGAAGCGGGCGAGCACCTCGCTGGTCTCGGAACAGCCCGCAAGGTTCACCCGATAGACAGCGAACTCTCGCGTCGTCGCCACGTCGACAAGCGCCGGGATGTCCCCTGCCGGCAGGCTGAACACGCCGGCACGATCGGCCTGCGGCAAGGTCTCGGCCAGTTCCTTACGATTCATGGCGAGCGCCGGTCCTTAAGGCTTATGGAGCGGAAGCTCCGGTAGTGGTCATCCGTGTAGTACCAGGCGGACGGTGGTGTGCCGCCCGTGACCAGCCGGCGGGCGCCCCGGTCGCGGGCCCCCGGCGTCGGGACGGTGTACTCCCGGTAATGGCCGCGCCCGGCCGCCGGAAGGAGGCCCTCACGATTCCGGAACACACTGCCATCCTGGCGGTTGGGGAAGGGGCCCCCACGCTCGATCAGTTCCACGGTGGCCCACGCTTCGGCCGGCAACCCCGCCTGGGGTTCCGACGGCTGGCCAAAACCTTGGCCAGAACCTTGGCCAGCACCCTGGCCGTCCCCGTGGGCAGCACCGGGAAGGCCAATTCCGGCGTCCCGCTGCCACAAGGTGGCGGCGGCAATCAGCATTACCAGGACCGGTATGGCGAGCCGTCGCATGGCTTCATCCTACCGTGGCGATGCCCTATTTCACCCCGGGGGCTTGGCGCGGGTGGTCGCAACGCGTTACAAGAGGCGTGTGAAAGTGAAGAAAAAGGCCGCCAGGAAGACCGCTTCGAAGGCCCGTCGCCGTTCACCGGTGGCCAAACCCGCCAAAGAACGGCTGGCGCCGGCCGCCGAACGTCGCTCTTTCGACGGTGGTTGTCATTGCGGTGCCATCGAGTACAGCTACACAACAACCCTGTCCCCGGCGCGCTGGCCCGTGCGCCTGTGCCAGTGCGCGTTCTGCCGGGGGCACGGCGTGCGCGCCACGTCGGACCCGGCCGGCGAACTGCAGTTTCGTTTCGAACGCCCCGAGTTTCTGCGCCGCTACCGCTTTGCCCTGCGCACCGCGGATTTCCTGGTCTGCAAGGAATGCGGCATTTTTGTTGGTGCGGTCCTGCTCTCGGGTCGCGGCGCGCAGGCGGTCATCAACCTCAACACCTTGCGTGACCCGCCGAAGGGCTTGCGCCCCGGCAAGGCCGTGAGCCACGACGGTGAATCCGGCGATATCCGCCGGGGGCGCCGCGTGCAGACCTGGACACCCGTCGCCGGACCGGTCTGAGGGGCCGCTTACCGCGGAATTTCACGACGGCGAGCGCCACGCTGGCGCATGGCCTGGGGAATTCCCCTGCCGGTGATTACCACACCTATCTGCAGGTACGTTACGGCCTAAGTACCCAGCATACGCATGCCGCTGAGTCGTGATGCCACCCGGTCGAAAGTAACGGTGTGGCCGCAGCCTGCGGCGGCGCCGAGGCGCTGAATCAGGCAGTCGACATAGTCCGCCTTGCTGGCCCGGAAGTCGCGAAGTGCCTGGCTGGCACTCTCGGGGTCCTGAAACCTGAGCTGTCGTGCGCGCAATAGCGCGTCCATCAGCGTGGCAAGCTGTTCTTGGGTGAACTGGTAACTGGATTCCAGCACCCAGACCAGTTCGGCAAGAACCACTGTTGAAATGAAACCAGGGGACTCCTGACTCAGCGACCCCTCTATCAGCCTGGTTGCCAGTGGCGACTGCAACCGATCGTCCTGCGCGAGGTAGCGCACGAGAACGTTGGTATCCAGACCGATCATCGACCGGGTGTCCGGCGGCCAGCCGCCCGTTCCCGGACGGCCCGGTTCATGTCTTCAATGCTCACCGGTTTCGGCGGCTTGCCAACGATTCCCCGCAGGCTTTTGATGTCGATCGTGGCCGCGACCAGGGCGTACTGGCCGTTGCCTACCTCGATGAAATCGACCCGATGGCCGGTCTCCAGGCCAAGCCTCTGCCGGACCTCAACCGGAATGGTGATCTGTCCTTTACTGGTAACTACCGCGCTGGGCATGGGCTGCATCCCCCTGAAGCTACTCCTTACCCTAATGTAAGGAAACCGGCCAATCAAGCGAATAACACCGGATTTGCAGCCAATTGACTCTTTGCCAGCCGCGGGCGAAGGTTTCATTTCCATTTTTGGAGTGGGTTTTTTAGCGTGCGCCCTGTACCTGTCCGCCACCAGCTTGAACCCTCGATCCTGAACGCGATCCAGCGCAGCTTCGCCGCCGGTGACCGGGACTACATCAGTACCAAGCTCCTGAAC
>CAZPNN010000023.1:0-5812 GCA_964587605.1 uncultured Chromatiaceae bacterium | reverse complement strand
AGGCAGGCTGGATTGCCACGGCACGCCGGTACGCGCTGACGGCCTCGGCCCCACAGCCTTGCGCCTGGTAGATCCTGCCCAGGTTGTAGCAGGCCTCGGCATAGTGCGGCTTGTGGCGAAGCGCGCGCCGGTAACTGGCAATGGCTTCGTTCGGCAGGCCTTTGGCCTGGAGGGCGTTGCCAAGGTTGAGATGGGCCTCGGCAAAATCCCTCTGCAGGGTCAGGGCGCGCCGGTAGCTTTCGATGGCTTCGTCGACCCGCCCAAGGGCCTCGAGCGCACTGCCGAGGTTGCAGTGGCAAGGCGCATGATCGGGGTTCTCGCGAAGTGCCTGTTGAATGAGATCGACCGCCGCGTCGTGCTGGCCCCGGTGATGGGCCAGCAGGCCGAGGAAGTGCAGGGCATCGGGATGCCGGGGGACCCGCGAGAGTATCCGCCGGTAGAGCGTCTCCGCCTCGGCGAATTGACCGGCCTGATGACGGGCAATGGCTGACTTAAGGGTGTCCTGGATGTTCATGGGCGACGAGCGGCTCAGCCGCCCGCAAGCAGGTGGCGCGCCCACGGCGGAAACTGCTGTCGCCAGAACACGTGCATGCCCGGTGAAAAGCTCGCGACACCAAAGCCATATTTCTTTGCCAGCGCATTGAGACTGCTCGCGGAGTACAGGCTGATGTGGCCGTTGCGGGGCGATGCGTACCACCAGGTAACCGGCTGGCCGCGTCGGAGTTCCCCGTCCGAGACCAGCGTGCTGAACAGGACCAGACCGTCATCCGCCAGCAGGGACGACAGATTGCCCGCAAGGCCGTTCACGTCGGGGACGTGCTCGAACACCTCGTAGCAGGTAATCAGCTGGAAGGTTCCCAGTTTGTCCAACCCGACGCTTCGGTCGAAGAACGGGTCGTAGGACGTGGAGTGCCACCCGGACTTGCCGAGCAAGGTGCTGAGCAGGCCCGCTCCGCCGCCATAGTCCAGATGCCGGATGCTCCGGCCCTGATCGCCAAACGTGGCGAGCAGCGATTCCGCATTCGCGCGCGGCCGCACGTCTGCATGGTCGGGGTCGACGCTGCCGTAACCCGCGTTATAGATTTCCCGCTCGAAGTCTTCCGGCGACCAGGCTGCAAACTCCGGCGCGAAGCTGAAATTGCAGGCCGCGCAGATGATGTAGCTGACCGGACGGCCGGCAGGCGGCAGGCGGAAGCCGCGCACTTCCTCGCAGCTCTTGTTGAAATCAACCGCCCCGAGCGGATCGCAGCGCCCGCCGCACACGGGGCAGAGGGGGCGCTCGGCTGTTGTGCCGGTCATGGCGCAGGCCTTGCTGCGTCGCCCGGCTGGTCCAGCGACTTCAGGTAGCCGTACTTGTACAGCCAGAGGATATTCTGCGAGACCTGAAGGGCGTCTCGGCCCGGTTCAGTCTCGAGCCGCTTCAGCACGTCGGCGACGGTTCGATCGCTGGCGAACAAGCGCAGCAGTTGTTTCATCAGCTTCAGATCGAGGAACTCATCCATGTGCTCGTACAGGTTGACGTTGGCTTTGCCGTCCCGGAGTGACAGCCCGAGCTTGCTGATCGAGAACCGGTCCCCGGGGGACAACCGGGAACTGGCATAGCCGGCGAAGTCGCCGAGGAAAGCCAGTGCACTCGATCGTCCGACCCGGGTAGGCGGGGTCCGCGCGTCCCCGCTGGCCCGCGCTTCGTCGCGCAGTGTCGTCCACAGGTCCAGGTACTGGCCGACGACCTTCTCGAAGGCCAGCGGCGCCGTGCTCGCGGCCGCTGCCGATCCCATGCGCTTCGCGAGCTCCGGGTCGGCTGCGAGGCGTCCCAGCCGCTCCGCCGCCACATCGAGATCCACGGCCGTGGTCTGCGCACAGTACATGTGGACCAGCGAGTCCAGTTGAATGGCCAGGGCGGCTTCCCATGCCGGGTCGGCCGCGAGCATCCGGGTGGGCACGAGGAAGCCGGTGTGCCCGTCCTTCACCAGCGTCTTGTAGCCGTCCCAGTCACTCGCCACGACGGGCAGTCCCGCCGCCAGGGCCTCGACGACGGTGAGCCCGAAGGTTTCCTGCAGGTTGTCACTGAGCGAAAGAAAGGCATCGGCGATGCGGAAGAGACCCCGCTTGTCGCGGTCGCTGGCATCGAGGACGAAGCGCACGGTGTCGGTAAGTCCCTGTTCCCGGACCCTGTCCTGCACGAAGCGCGCATAGGCGCCGTTGTCGGCGGCGCCCGCCAGGACGAGGCGCACGGGCCGCCGGATTGTACGGACGAGCACGGAGGCGAGATTGAGCAACGGCAGCAGGTCCATCTTGAACTGCGGGTTGAAGCGCGCAAATGACAGGATCACAAAGTCATCCTCGTCGATGCCGAGTTCGACGCGGCGCAGACCACTCGGTTCGCCGGCGCTCGCCAGGGGCACGCCGAGTGGAATCACCGTCGTGGAAGGTGCGGAGAAGCCAGGCTGGTTGCCCGCCAGCCGCCGAAACACGCCATCGACGACCTCCTTCGCCGACGGTGTGGTGCAGACCAGGCAGTCGCCGGCGTGCACGCCATTGGCGCTGTTCTGCATCGCCCAGGTAAGGAAGTGCTCATTGGCCAGCGAGTGAGTCATGCCGGTGACGGCAAAGGGGGTCGGTGACAGGTGGTTTCTGACATGGGCGCCGATCCACAGGTTGGGATCGAGGACGTGGAGCACATCGATGGGGTTGGCCTTGAGGAACCCGGCCATCGCGCCGAAGGGGATCACCGTGACCGGTCGCGGCAATTCTGCGAGAAGGGTCCGTTGCAGGAGCTCCATGTCCCTTCGGGTTGGTACGAAGAGCGTGAGCATAAGGGGCGGCGGTGCGGCCGCCAGGGCTTGGACAAAGCCATGATTGGCAACGGCGCGACCCCACATCCGCTCCGGCCGCCCGAAGGAGTTGTTGATCGTGTCCATGTAGAAGGGGATTGCGACGTGCACTGTTTAGCTGGTGCTCATGGCCCTGAACACTTCTCCACTTATTATGTCCGTTTCGGGAAATCCCGGCCGGACGGGGCAGGCATAGTGTGCCACTCAGATGAGTGATCAGGATTGCGATTCGCTGGAGCCCATTGTTGCGCTCCTGCGGTCGGGAAACACGGCAGAAGCGGCCCGGCGCTGTCGCGACGTGATCGGCCGCCTGCCTGGCAATGCCCCGGCTCACACCCTGCTCGGATTTGCATACCGGCAGCAGGGCAAGCTCGCGGAGGCCGTCAGTTGTTTCACGCAGGCGATTGCGCTCGACGGCGCGGACCTCGCGGCGCTCAACGAACTCGGGAATATCTGCTGGCAGGAAGGGCGGGTTGGCGAGGCGGCGGCGTTTTACCGGCGCGTTCTCGCGGTGCAACCCGCATCGCCCGGCGCGCTGATCAACCTGGGCAATGCCCTGACGCGGCTTGGCCGGCTCGATGAGGCCGTGCCGGTCTTTGAGCGGGCAGGGGTCCTGCAGCCGGACTCCCTGGAGGCCCGTTTTGGTCTGGCCTCGGCGCTGAGTAGCCTGGGGCACAATCAGCGGGCAGCGACGTTGTATCGGGAGATCGAGCAGATCCGGCCGGACTTCCCCGGTCTGCAGGTCAATTTTGGCCTGGCCCAGATGAAGCTCGGGCGATGCGACGAGGCCATCGCCCATTACGACCGGGCGATTACGCTGAATCCTGACGACTACATGGCGCACAACAATCGCGGTAACGCCCTGCGCAGTCAGCAGCTCAACACCGAAGCGATTGCCAGTTTCCGCCGCGCGCTCGCCATCAAGCCGGATCACGCCCGCGCGCATTCAAACCTGCTGCTGACACTCAACTACGGGGAATCCTCCCAGGCGCTTATTTACCAGGAGTCCCTGCGTTTCGAGGCCTGCCAGGCAGCGGCACTGACGGCCGAAAGGCGCACGTATCCGAACAGCCGCGAGCCGCAGCGTGTTCTTAAGGTCGGTTACGTATCGGCTGATTTTCGCCGGCACTCCGTCGCGTATTTTCTGAAGGGACTGCTCGCCACCCACGATCGCGAGCGCGTGCAGGCCTGGTGTTACTCGAACGTGGAGCGGGCCGACACGGTAACGGCGGAGTTTAAGGCGCTCGCTGACCAGTGGCGGTCCATCACGGGCCTGCCTGATTCCGCCGTGGCAGACCAGGTCCGTGACGACAGCATCGACATCCTGGTGGATCTCGGCGGGCACACCGGCGGCAACCGTCTGCTGATGTTCGCCCGCAAGCCAGCGCCGGTTCAGGTGACCTGGCTCGGTTACCCGAACACGACGGGTCTTAAGGCCATGGACTACCGGCTGACCGACCCGATCGCTGATCCGCCGGGTGAGGCAGACGCCCTGCACACCGAAAAGCTGCTCCGGCTACCGGGCGGTTTCCTGTGCTACCGGCCGGGCGCCGCCCTTGCCGGTGCCGGCCCTGCGACTCCCGTGCGCGAGGCGGGGGCGATGACCTTCGGCAGTTTCAACACGCTGTCCAAGGTCACTTCCGATGTGATCCGGGTGTGGTCGGAAATTCTCCAGCGCGTTCCGAAATCCCGTCTGCTGCTGAAATCAGAAACGCTCATTGAGGAGGGGACGCGGGCACGGTTTATCGCCGCGTTCGCCGCGCAGGGTGTCACCCCGGAACGGATCGAGCTGGCTCCCTGGATCGAGTCCTATGGTGAGCACATGGCGCTGTATTCCCGCGTCGACGTGGCACTCGACCCGTTTCCGTACAACGGTACGACGACGACCTGCGAAGCGCTCTGGATGGGTGTTCCGGTCATAAGCCTGCGCGGCAACCGCCACGCCGGGCGGGTCGGCGCCAGCATCCTGCACCACGCCGGCCTGACCGAGTGGATTGCGGAGAGCGAAGCCGACTACATCGCACTGGCAACGGCGAGCGCCGCCGACAGGCCCGCCCTTAAGGGCTTGCGGGCCACCATTATCGAGCGGGTAAGAGCCTCTGCGCTGACGGACCAGGCGCACTTTACGACTGAAATGGAGTGCGCCTACCGCAGGATGTGGGTCGCGTGGTGCCAATCGGCGCTGCCTTGACGCGGATCCGGTTGAACCTAATGCCGAATGTCACCCGTTTGGGTGACAGACGCCCGGGCGATGCTGTGCTAAAGAACTGGTCCCCTGAGGCTCACCGCACCCCGCTGCTAAGGGTTCGCCGGTTCCTGCGCGGTTATCGCTTCGTCGTCGTCAATGAACATCAATCGCCACCGTTCTCCGCCGTGCACGAGAACGAGCGCAATAAGTACCCAGGCCGTTATGGTGTGGAACTGGAAGAACAAGGCATGCAAGCGCTCGTTGTCGGCAGCAAGAGCTGAGAAGGGGATGAAACCAAAGCCGAGAACGTCATAGTCAATGAACGCCGCGTGGGTCACGCCAATAAGGACTTGCATCAGGACCAGCGGGTAGAAAATCCACTGAAGAAGCATGGCGGGTCTTGTCCACCATCGTGGCGGGGAATAGAGATCGTGGGCTCTGCGCCACCACCAGCGAAACAGCATCAAGAGAAATATTGCGGTGCCCGCTCCCGAGTGAATCATCACGAGCACCAGTTTTATATCCTGCGGAAAACTGTCGAGCCTCCACCCGGACAACAAATTGAAGGCGATGATCGCGCCGGCTACCCAGTGCAAGACCCTGGCAACCGTGTAGTTGAATGTCTTGTCTGAGCCGGACATGGGCAAACTTTCCAGGCAATCCTGGGCGCAGCATTACAGAAAAGATTCAGCCGGAAAGTACGTGGATTCCGAAGTGAGGGGCCCCAAAAATCCGGGTTAAAGCATGCCCTTGCCGCTATCGCTTCTACTGGGAATGTGACCTGGGCCGC
>CAZPNN010000022.1:0-2278 GCA_964587605.1 uncultured Chromatiaceae bacterium | reverse complement strand
CAGCAAGTGCTGCGACCATCGACTATGCGCTCGTGAACGTCACTTTCAACGACGGCGGCACGGCGACCGGGACGTTCTCGTGGGATACGGTGACAGCTGCACCCACCGCCTTTAACATCACAACGACTGCGACCGCCTCATTCGGCGGCTTCGTTTACAATTCGAGCACGAGTTCCGTATCAACTAACCCGGCTCTGATTGGTCCTAACCAATTCGCTCTTCAGTATCCCAGTTTCAGTCCATCCTTAATTTTGAGGTTTGCTAATCCGTTATCCTCAGGAGGAACC
Organism: uncultured Chromatiaceae bacterium; assembly: GCA_964587605.1. Taxonomy (GTDB): domain Bacteria; phylum Pseudomonadota; class Gammaproteobacteria; order Steroidobacterales; genus SHZI01. Next base: position 1,991 of record CAZPNN010000022.1, on the reverse strand, counting down.
GATTCTTTAGTTGCAGGTAACAGCTGGGAATGTATGAACTGTAATCCAGTTCGTTATGTGACGGGTGGCGCAGCCGTCGTAACCCCGGTTCCCGCCGCCGTCTGGCTGTTCGGGTCCGCCCTCGGCGTGATGGGGTGGATGCGGCGGAATATCAGCAGCTAATTTCCACCAACAGGCTAACCAGGGGACCCGCTGCAAGGCGGGTTTCTTGTTTATGCGCATCGGAATAAGTCGGCCCCGCCACTCGCAGCAGGACAACGAGGGCGGGACCTTGAACGCCGGCTGCCGTTGAAGCCCCGCGTTATGGACTTACGCAGGGAAAGACGGTCTGACGCCGCGCTCAAATCTAATCGCCGAAAGCAACTAACTGCGCCCGCATTGCGGAAACGATGGCGGCTTTGGTTCTGTCCACCCTGAATCCCAATTCCTTGCCGATGGCGAGAGCCAGGGCATCGGTTACGGTTTCACCTTTGAGTGCTGCCGCGAGTGCCCTGCCCTGCCGTCATCAGTTACGCCTGCCTGGCGTGACGAACGCTGCTCGACGTGCACTAGTCCTGCACCGGCTGTGGTGAACTCGCGATTACGCAGGCCAAGGGGGTCAGGCTGATGGGCGGGCCGATAAGGATCGAGGCCACGGACACGGAGATCGTATGCACAAACGAAAAAGGCCGCATGGAAGCGGCCCTTTTGCGTGCAGTGGGTGGCGTTGCGAGCCCAATGCAAATTGAAGTGGTAGCGGGGGTAGGATTTGAACCTACGACCTTCGGGTTATGAGCCCGACGAGCTGCCAGACTGCTCCACCCCGCACCGGTGCGAGGCCGCATAGTAGCCAGTTACCACCCGTGTCGCAACCACGCGACAGTGCGGCAGGCTTTGACCGGCGCTCAGATCAGGGCGGCAGCCCGGGCGCAGAGCTCCAGCAACCGGTCAGGCAATAATCCAATGAGCACGAGCAGCAGCACGTTCACGCTGAGGACGACCCGGACATCCAGGGGAACCCCACCCGCGTGGGCCTGGCCGCCGTCCTCAAACAGCATCAGGCGGATGACCCGCAGGTAGTAGTAGGCGCCAATGACCGAGGCAACCAGCCCGACCACGGCGAGGCCCACGTTGCCCGACGCCAGCAGGGCCGACAGCACCCACCACTTCGCGTAGAAGCCGGCCAGCGGCGGCACGCCGATCAGGCTCACCATCAGCAGCACCATCAGCAGGGCGAACCAGGGACTGCGTTGCCAGAGACCGCGCAGATCATCGAGATTCTCCACGTCGTCGCCACGGCTGCTTAACACCACCAGGAAACCGAAGGCCCCGGCGGCCATGATGACGTAGACCAGGGTGTAGAACAGCGCAGCCTGGATCCCCTCGGGACTGCCGGCCACGAAACCGAGCAGGATGAAACCGACGTGCGCGATCGTCGAGTAGGCCAGCATGCGCTTGATGTTGGTCTGGGCGATGGCCGCGACATTACCGAGCACGAGTGACAATACCGCCAGCGCGGCGAGCATCACTTGCCACAGGTCGCCAACCGCCGGAAGCCCCTCGACGAGCAGCCGGATGGCGAGCGCCAGCGCGCCGAGCTTGGGGGCAGTGCCGATGTACAGAGTAACGGCTGTCGGGGCCCCCTGGTAAACGTCGGGCGCCCACATGTGAAAGGGCACGGCACCAAACTTGAAGGCGATGCCCGCCACCAGGAATGCCAGGCCAACCCACAGGCTCAGCGAAGCTGCCTCACCACTCCCGATACCGGCGCGCAGGTCGGCGATATTCAGGGTGCCGGTCACGCCATACACCAGCGACATGCCGTACAACAGGGTGCCGGAGGCGATAGCCCCCAGCACGAAGTACTTCATGGCGGCCTCGGCGGCCACCGGCGAGTCCCGGTTGAAAGCCACCATGGTGTAAAGACTTAGGGAAAGGATCTCGAGACCGAGGTAGCTGACCAGCAGGCTGTAACTGGAAGCGAGGACGAGAATGCCGAGCAGGCCGAACAG
>CAZPNN010000021.1:0-12398 GCA_964587605.1 uncultured Chromatiaceae bacterium | reverse complement strand
GGGCTTCGCACCCGGCTGGTCCCTGCGGCCCACCTTCGAGTACAACTGGGAGGAGAGCACCATCGATGCTCTGGGCTACAGCTCCACAGAAGTCTGGCTGACGGTCAGAAAGTCGTTCTAGCGCGACAGGGCGTAGCCGATCCGCACGGTCCAGGACTCGCGCTGGTTGTAGTCGAGCAGGGTTTCGCCGTAGCCCGTGAAGAACTGGCCCATCAGGTAGCCGGCCAGCCCGGACTTAAGCCGGTGCAGCGGGTAGGTGCCTTGCAGGTCGAGGCTGCCCGCGTTCGACTGCACGCCCTTGCGCAGAGTGGCGGCCAACTGCCAGTCATCGTCCTTGCCATAGGTGAAGCGATAGTCACCATAGCCCCGGTACTTGAAGATATCCGGGTTCTCGTCCTTCTCGAGATACGCGTAGAGCTTGGGCGAGAACGTCCAGTGGAAATCCTGCGGGTCGCCGAAGCTGAAGTAGGGCCGCACGAACAGGGTGTCGATGCTGCGCGACTCGACATCGTCCTGTCCGTTGGATTCGTGCTCGTAGCCCGCGGCGATGCCGACCGAGTTCCCGCCGACGCGCCAGTCGGTGTTCGGAATGTAGTAGAAGCCGCCCGGGACGTAGCGGGTGTCGAGGAACGGGCTTGAATCCGCAGTGAGGTCCCAGAACGAGGCCTGCGTGTAACTGAAGTAGAGGTTGTCAACAAAGCGGCGCGAGTCCTGGTCTGCCTGCTCGTAAAGGCGCAACTTGAAGCTCAGCTGAAACTGCGCATTGGCATCGGAACCGGCGCCGGCAACAAAGAAAAACGGGTCGTAAAAGCTCAGGCGACCCTCATCCTGACGATTGGGGTCGTTGTCGGAACGCACGGTCAGGGTTGTGACCGGCGCAAGGTCGGACGAAGGCACGTCGTTGGCCAGAGTTGCCGGCTCTGCTGCTACGGCAGGCGTGGAGATCCTGACCACCATGGCTGCGGTGTCCGTATCGATGGCCACGATCCGAACGGTGCCCCGCAGGTTCGGTGGCACCTCTCCCACATAGTCAATGCGCCGGAATTCACCGGGCCGCAGGTCGATCTGGTCTGGCACCGGCGTCTCGCGTTGCAAATCCAGGCGAACCACGGGGCCGAGTTCGGGCGTCACGGTGACGCGCAGGACCGTGGGCAGGGAATAGGACCGCGAGTCGGCCTCACCCATCACGATCAACGACAACCGGAACGGGGCGGTGGGATCGACGGTGCGGCCCGGAGCCACGAGATTGATGTCCGCGCTCGCCATGGACGGCGCCAGAGCCAAGCCAAAGCTGAACATCGCGGTTAGAACGCAGACCGGGAGAATGCGCCGGGGCATGCTACGGCGCCCGGGCCGTCATGGGGTCCCCGGGCCTGGGCGCACTGGCAGCGGCAATATCGACCCAGCCTCCACCCATGGCCTGATAGACGTTAATGACCTGCGTGTACCTGTCTGCGAGCAGGCCCACCGACGCGAGGTCGGCCGCAAACAACTCGTTCTCGGCCACCAGCACCTCGAGATAGCCTGACACCCCGTTGTCGAACCGGAGCTTCGACAGCCTGGCAAATTCCCGCAGCGCATCCACCCGCTTGCCCTGCAGCGCGACCTGCTCGATCTTTTTCTGCGACCCGATCAAGGCATCGTTGGTCTCCCGAAACGCGTTCAGGATCGTCTGCTGGTAGAAGAACAGCGCCTCCTGCTCCCGTGCCTCGGCCGTGCGCACCTGGCCCTTGATTCCGCCGAAGGTGAAGATGGGGCCCGTGAGGGTTGCGGCCCCTAGCCAGGTGTTGGCCGGGCCTGAAAGGAAATCACCCATGCTGGTGCTCGCTGAGCCCAGTGCACCGGTGAGAGAGAGGTCGGGATAGTAGAGAGCCCGCGTTGCGCCAATGTTGGCGTTGGCAGCCACGAGGTTCTGCTCGGCCTGCATGACGTCCGGCCGGCGCTGCAGCAGTGCCGAGGGCAGGTCGGCGGGAATCAGTGGCGCGACCAGCTGGTCGATGGTCTTGCCCCGCGGGATGGGCCCCGGGTTACGTCCCAGCAGGATGGAGATGAGGTTCTCCTGAGCGGCAATCGCCTGCTCGAAGGCTGGAATCGCGGCCAGCGCCTGTTGCTGTTGTGACGTAATCTGCATCACTTCAGTCTTCGCGACAATGCCGGCCTTGAAGCGCAGATCGAAGATTCGCGCGGTCTCGCCGAAGTTGCTCGCCGTCGCCTGGGCAATCTCCAGCTGGCGGTCGAGTGTGCGCAGCAGGATGTAGCTCGTTGCCACACTGGTCACCAGCGACAGCACGACGCCGCGCTGTGCCTGTTCACTGGCATAGACCTGGGCCTGTGCCGCTTCGGTCAACCGGCGCACCCGGCCAAAGAGGTCGAGCTGCCAGGTCGCGCCGAGCGAGGCCTGGTACAGCGTGAAGTAGGGATCGACCCCGGGAGGAACCGGCGGCTGGCCCACGCGGCTGGCCCGGGCGCGGCTCGCATCGGCGCCGTAGCCGATCTGGGGAAAGAGTTCTGAGCGGGTCGCACCGAGCGCGCCGATGAACTGGTCAACCCGGGCCGCCGCGATGCGGAGGTCCCGGTTTTCCCGGAGGGCGGTGTCCACCAGGTCATTCAGAACCGGGTCGCCGAACTGCTGCCACCACTGTGTATCGGCAACGTCGGCAGCTTTGGGATAGTCGATCCGCCATGCTTCCGGGGTGTCGACAACGGGCCGCACGTAGTCCGGCCCGACCGTGCAGCCGGCGACAAGAAGCGCTGTGAGCAGGCATAACCTCATTGCGATTTTCTTCCCGGGACTCGTGGCAGGGGCAGGTCCCGACTGCCGGTTGAACGTTGTGCAGGGCGGGTTGCGCCTGGACCCAGTGTAGCAATATTCATCAGAACCAACGCCCACTGGATTGACCCTTTCATGGTGTGCAGGTTACCGCTAGATGGTGATGGCGCCGGACACCAGCGCGTAGAGGGCCGCCGCCGCCGCGATGCAGATGACGCCGAAGACCGGCACTTCTGCTGCGGTGAACACGCGCTTTTCCTGCTCACGCCGGGCATAGAAATAGAGCCAGGTGCCGGGCGCGTACAGGAGCGCCGAGAGCAGCAGGAAGGTGGCGCCGCCGGCGTAGAGCATGCCGGCCGCATACACGGTGGCAATAGCGGCGAACAGCCCGTCACCGTGGCGACCGGGTTTATCGGCAGCGTAGGTCTCGCCGGTCCAGGCCAGCTTGAAGCCGTAGGCGGCAACCAGCAGGTAGGGCACCAGCGTCATCGCGCTCGTCATTTTCAATGCGGCAGTGAAGGCGTACTCAGCGAACCAGGTCACGAACAGGAAGAGCTGGATCACAATGTTGGTCAGCCACAGTGCCGCATAGGGCACCCGGTTCTGGTTCTCTCGAGCCAGGAACGATGGCATCGTGTTGCTCTTGCCCGCCGAATGGAGAACTTCAGCGGCCAGCAGCGACCAGGACAGGTAGTTGCCGGCAATCGAGATCAGCAGGCCAACGCTGATGAACACCCGGCCCCAGGAGCCGACGATGGCCTCCATGACGCCGGCCATCGATGGCGTGGCCAGGGCCGCCAGATCTGGCCGCAGAAGAATGCCGTAGGAAAATACGGTAACCAGCACGAGCAGGCAGAGCACGCCGAGGAACCCGAGCACGGTGGCCACGCCGACATCGTTGCGGTCTTTGGCATAGCGCGAGTACACGCTTGCCCCTTCGATGCCGACGAAGACAAACACCGTGACCAGCATCGTGTTGCGCACCTGGCTGGCCAGGCTGGCAAAAGTGGTTTCCTCCCCGCCCCAGAAGTTCAGCGCAAAAATATCAGCCCTGAAGCCTGCTATCAGGACAACGATGAAGATCCCGATCGGTACCATCTTGGCAATCGTGGCGATGGTGTTGAGCGCCGCCGCTTCCTTCACGCCGCGCAGCACCAGCAGATGCACTGTCCAGACGATGACGGTCGCGCCGAGGATCGCCACCGGCGTGGAGCCGTCGCCGAAGACCGGGAAGAACTGGCCCAGCGTGGCCTTGATCAGCACCAGGCACGCGACGTCCGCCAGGCAGCAGGCGATCCAGTAGCCGAACGCGGCCGAGAAGCCCAGGTAGTTGCCAAAGCCAGCCCTGGCATAGGCGTAGATCCCGGCGTCGAGGTCGGGCTTACGCCGCGACAAGGTCTGGAAGACGAAGGCGAGCATCAGCATGCCAGTGCCGGCAATGCCCCAGGAGATGAGCGCCCCCAGCACCCCGGTCGAGCGGCCAAAGGCGGCCGGCAGCGTGAAGATGCCGGCGCCGACCATCGAGCCGACGACCAGGGCGATCAGGGCACCACGCGAAAGCCGCTGGTCCTGCGTGTCGCTCAGGACTCACCTCCGGCGAGCATCAGCCCACCGAACAGCACCGCCAATGTGAGCAACGCAATGGTCGCGGACGGCCAGCGCCGCAGAACTGCATCGGCCTGCTCAAAGCCAAGGCCCAGAGCCACCGAGGCACGCCGCACCGGGCCGAGACCACCGAACAGGGACCGCCGTGACAAGCCCATCGCCAGCAGCGCACCGCCCAGAACGACCAGCAGCGTGGCCCCCAGTTCCTTCGGCGCCAGGGGATCCGAGATCAGGTCACCCGGCAGCGGCCCGATGGCGGCGAAGGCGAGCAACAACGAGGCCAGGGCGAGCCCCAGCGCCGCGAATTCGGACAGCCGGGAAACGCGCTTCACCAGGTGTAGAGGAGCGGACGGGCGGCGCAGGACGTTACTGAGCACCAGCACCACATACCCTGCCGTGAAAGCCGCGCCGCCCTGCAGGACGATGGTCCACCACCACTGCCCCGAGCTGTCGGCGGCGCCGAGGAGCAGCTTTTTCGCCAGGTAGGCACCGCTCGGCACGACCCCCATCAGTGCCAAACCCGCCACGGCAAAGGCCAGCACGGTGACGGGCAGCGCACGGGCCACCCCGGCCAGGTCGGCAAGGCGATCATGGCCCAGGGCCGCATACAACAGGCCTGCGGCCATGAACATGCCGGCCTTGGCGGTGGCATGGGACACCGCCTGCAGGAGCCCGCCCGTCAGGGCCGCGCCGTGCATCAGCGTGCTGCCGCTGGCATCGAACGCGAGGGGGAACATCAGGAACAGGTAGCCGATCTGGGCGATCGTGGAATAGGCGACCAGCAGCTTCAGGCGCTCCTGGCGCAGGGCAACGACACTGCCGACGACAATGGCCGCGGCACCCAGGCTCGCCAGCAGTTGGGCCGCGGGCAGCGTCACCACGCCGGGCATCACGTCGAACCAGAGCCGGACGACGAGGAACCAGGAGCCCTTGATCACCAGTGCCGACAGCACCGCGCTCGCGGCGGCCGGGGCGCCGGCATGGGCAGGCGGCAGCCAGATATGCAGAGGGAACAGCGCCGTCTTGGCGAGCAGACCGACCGTCATCAGCGCAGCAGCGGCCCAGGCGATGGGCTCGGGGCGGACCGCGTCAGCCAGCAGCGCGATGTCCAGCGTGCCATAGCCGCCGTAGAGCAGCACCGCGCCCAGCAGGTAGAGCAGTGAACCGGCCAGCGCGTACAGCAGGTAGCGCAGTGCGGCGCGCAGGGTCTCGCCCCGGCCGTCGAGGCAGACCAATGGCACCCCCGAGAACGTCAGCAGCTCGAGGGCGACGTAGAGAGTGAAAAGGTCGCCGCTGACGAACACCAGGTTGAGCGAGCCCCACACCGCCAGCAGCAGCAGCCAGAACACCAGGGGCGCGCGAGCTTCGGGGGCGCCGGATTCGGGACTGAAGTCGGCTCTGGCATAGACGCCGATGCCGCAGACGACCAGGGCGACGGCGAGCATCATCACCACCGCCAGGCCGTCTGCCCGGAGCGCGATGCCCAGCGGCGGCGCCCAGCCGCCCAGCAGGTAGACCACCGTGTCGCCGGACTGCACCAGCGTGTAGGCGATGCCGGCCGCAACGGCCAGGCCAATGAGCAGGGTCAGCATGGCCACGCGTTGCGCATGACGCCCGCCGAGCGCCAGCCCCGCGAGAACACCCACGAAGGGCAACAGGACCGCCGCCACCAGCAGCCCTCCGCCGGGGGTCGTCAGCATGGCTTGAGCCGGCCCCTCATGCGCGCCTTAATGCTCACCATTGCCGGCCTTGGCTGGCGCGTCGGAACTGAGCGTGACCGAGCCGGTTTCGTCGAACAGCCGCAAGAGCAGCGCGACGGCCAGGGCGGTGGCGGAAAACGCGACCACGATGCCGGTGATCAGCAGGGCCTGCGGCACCGGATCCCCGCCCATGCCAGCTCCGGCACCCCGCCGCGCGATGGCGCCGAAGAGCAGGAACACCCCGGTACCGATGACATTGAAGGCGAGAATCTTGCGCAGCGGGTGGGGGTTGACGATCAGGCCGAACAGGCCGAGACCGATCAACGCGGCGGCGCACAGGCCGAATAGAGTAGCGGCGTTCACGATGCCTTCCCGCCCAGTGGAGGGCCGCGCCGCGGAGCACCCAGCAGCATCAGGCCCAGCACCAGCGTGAGCGTGGGCATCAACGCAAACTCGATGACCAGGATCAGTGTCTTGGCAAAGCCTGGCGGGTAGGCGAGGAACGCACCCGCGGTCACGGCGCCGACCACGCCGACGGCAATGAAGGCCAGGGGCCCCGCCACCAGCAGGCCGCGGAGCCACCGGCGGCTGATCGGCGGCGCATCGGCCAGGCCCGCCATCATGACCAGCAGCCACATCGCCGTCAGGATAGTGGCGCCCTGGAACTTGCCGCCGGGGTGGTCGGCCCCGATCCAGAAGATGTAGATGCCAACGACGATCCCGAGCGGCGGCAGCACCCGCGCCGCGTAGGCCAGCATGCCGTTCGGATCCGCTTGCTGCTGCAACCCCGGGCGCCCACCCCAGAAGCGGTCCGGCGTCAGCGACCAGACGCCGATCAGCGCAAACATCAGCACGATCGCTTCGAGCAGGGTGTCCATGGCACGAAACGCGAGCAGCACGGCGGTGATCGGGTTGCCGACTTCGGTGACGGCCATCCGGGCGGCGACTTCGGGCGCGAGCGTGGACGCAGGCTCGGGCAACGCAAGCACGCCTGCGGCCAGGGCCAGCGTGACGGCCACCGATACGGCTGCGGCGAGCCAGCGCGTCGCCAGCCCGGGACGCTCCTCGCGAGTTGCGGCTTCGGTGCTGCGCAGACGCACGGCGGCACCGATCAGCAGGACGCCGGTGAGTCCACCGCCGATGGCCGCTTCGGTCAGCGCCACGTCGATGCCCTGCAGTTGTACCCAGACCAGGGTGAGCAGCAACCCGTAGGCGATGAAGCCGACGACGGCACCGGGGGCCTCGCGGGCGACGATGGTCCACACCGCCAGGCCCAGGATCAGTGCCGCCAGGAGGACGTTCAGGACGTTGATCATGGGCCCGGGCCGCTCGGCCGGAGGGCGCGTGCGATCCACTGGGAGGCGGTCGCCGCGGAGAGCAGCACGAGCAGCCAGATGCACACCAGCTTGAGGGCGGTGAACACGCTGTCCACCTGCGGCAGCAGGCCCAGCACCACGAGGCCGAGGCCCAGGTTGTCCGCCTTCGTCAGTGCGTGCAGGCGCGTCAGCGAATCCGGGAAACGCAGCAACCCGACGGTGCCGGCGAGAAAGAAAAACCCACCGGCGACCACTGCGACCAGCGTCCACAGATCAAGCAGGAAGTTCATGGGCTGTCTGCGGCCCCGGGCTCGCCGGGTGCCCGGCCGAGCTTCGCTTTGGCGAAGGCGAAGGAGGCAAAGGCCGCCAGCAGCCCCAGCGTCAGCGCGACATCGAGCGCCGCGCCCTCCCCGGTCGCCACACCCAGCAGCAGCACCGCCGCGATGCCGCCGGTGCCCAGCAACTGCGCGGCCATTATGCGGTCGGCGTCCCCCGGCCCGCGCAGGAGGCGAACCAGTCCCAGCGCAACCATCGCCAGGATGAACGCCGCTGCCCCAATCAGGAATTCAGGCACGCTGCCGCCCGGCGACCAGCGCCCTGGCCAGCAGGCGTTCCTCTTTCCAGAGCTGCTCCACAACGGGTGCGGAGATATCGAGGCAATGATAGATGAGCACACCGTCGACCTCGCCGGCTGCCACAGAGCCCGGCAAGAGGCTGGTGATCGTGGCAAAAGTATTGCGCGCAAACCCCGGCGGAAAGGCCAGCGGGCAGGAGACGAGGCCCGGACGCAGCGGCAGACGCGGGTCGAATGCCCGCCGCGCCACGTCGATTCCGGCCAGCACCGACTCCCCCAGGAGGTGCGGCAAAAGTGCGAGCAGTTTGCCGAAGTGCAGGCAACCGTCCGCGGGCGCCAGCAGGCGCAGGCTCACCCAGGTCGCACCGGCGCTGGCGAATACGCCGATGGCGAGGTCTGCCAGCTTCCCACTCTGCATCAGCAGCAGCCACAGCAGGAAAAACCCCGTGCCACGCCATAGTGTGGTGCTCATTCTGCAAGCCTCTCGACCGCGCGCACGTCCATCGTGCCCAGCCGCTCGAACAGCCTTGCCTCGGCGCGAATCGGCCACCAGTCGTACAGGAAGATCTCGAGGGGTCGCCACAGCGCCACCCAGCCGCCAATGACCAGGCTGTCCTGGATCAGCGCAACAATGCTTTCCCGGGTGATCAGGCTGGCGATGGATTCCCCGACGACGATCACCAGCCCAAGGAATACCAGCGCGATCAACAGGCTGTAGCGGCCCACCCGAAACAGTTGCTGCAACTGCCGCCGGGTGGCCAGTGCGCGCCGCTGGAAGTATTCGTGCACGGACTTGCGCAGCAGCGCGGCATCCTCATCGGTCGTGGGCCCGCGGCCCATGTGCAAGACCAGGCGGAGCGCCTGGCCGCCCGGAGCCTCTCTGGCCCAATCAAGGATGTAGGCCGCCGCCTCGGGATCGAGATCCCGCTGGTGAAACGGCGCGGGATCCATGGAATTGAAGAGCTGCCGCGAGTCCGCCAGGTTCAGGTTCAGCACGCCAGGCTGCCCTGCATCGCGCCCGCTCTCCACCTGTGCCTCGTCCCTCGTCATTGGCTCGGCTCCAGCGGCCCGTCAGGCAGATTCCGGCGCCAGGGCAGGTGTCGGCGTCTTTTCGTTCCCGAACACCGTGACGTAGAGCGTCGGGAGGAACACCAGCGTCAACGCGGTGGCCACGAGCAACCCGCCCATGATCGCAAAGGCCATCGGACCCCAGAAGACGGTGGGCGCGATCGGGATCAGGCCGAGGATGGTCGAAATGGCCGCCAGCATCATGGGCCGCATGCGGGAGGTCGCCGATGCCATTACGGCCTCGTGCACGCCTTTGCCTTCCGCACGGTCGGTTTCGATCTGCACGATCAGGATGACCGCATTCTTCGCGATCATGCCGATCAGGGCCAGGATGCCGAGGATGGCGACGAAGCCGAGGGGCTGGTTGAACACCAGCAGCGCGAGCACCACGCCGATCAGGCCCAGCGGCAGCACACAGACCACCATTGCCAGCCGTCGAAAGCTGACCAGCATCACCATCATGATCGCCAGCATCAGCAGGATCATCAAAGGCACGACGGCGAAGACCGACGCGCTGGAAATCCCGCTCTCTTCATAAAGCCCGCCGGTTTCGATCTGGTACTGACTGGGCAGCCTGGCGGCGAACTCCGCGATCTGCGGCGCCAGCGCACCGACCACGGTGTCGGGCAGAACGCCGCCGACGACATCGGCCCGCACGGTGAGCGTCGGCACGCGGTCACGCCGCCAGACCAGGGGAAATTCCTGCTCTTCGTCAAAGGTCGCAAACTGGCTCAGTGGCACCATCCGTCCGCTGGGCGTGGGGACCTGCAGCGAGCTTAAGGTTTCGAAGGAGGCCCGCTGCTCGTCGATGGCCCGGGCCACCACGTTGACCAGGTAGATGTCGTCCCGCACCTGGGTCACCGTCGAACCGGTGACCGCCGCGTTGAGCACGCCGGCCAGCGAGCGCGAGCTGATGCCCAGCTGGCGCGCCTCCTCCTGATTGACGCGGACGTGGATCTGCCTTGCTGGCTCCATCCAGTCGAAGTGGACGTGCCGCGCGCGGGGGTCGGAGCCCACCACGCCGGCCAGATCAAGCGCGATCTGGCGCACTTGGTCGTTGTCCGGGCCCGAGACGCGGTACTGCAGCGGCCAGCCGACCGGCGGACCCAGCTCCAGCGGCGAAACCCGGGCGACCACCTCGGGAAACTGCTCGGCAAGGATGTTCTCGAGTTTCACCTGCAGCCGGTCCCGGGCCTCGAGGTCCTTCGCCACGATCACGAACTGGGCAAAGAACGGATTGGCGAGCTGCACGTTGAGCGTCAGGATGAAGCGAATGGCGCCGCGCCCGACGTAGGTGCTGTAGTGGTCCACATCGGGATCGCTGCTCAAAAGCGTTTCCAGGCGCTTGGCCTGCGCCTCGGTGGCATAGATCGACGCGTTCTGCCGCAGCGTCATGTCGACCGTCAACTCGGGCCGGTCGGAGGACGGAAAGAACTGCCGTGGCACGAACTGGGCGAGGAAGACCGCCACGACAAATGCGGCCAAGGTCACGCCGATGGTCAGCCATTTCGCGCGGATCGCGCCTTGCAGGAATGCACTGTAAGCATCGAGCAGCTTGCTCGGCTTCGGGTTCGCCTCGACCTTTGGCGCCTTCAGGATGGCCTTGCCGATCAGCGGCGCGAAGATAACCGCCACCAGCCACGAGACGATGAGGGAAATGCCGACCACCGAGAAGATCGCGAAGGTGTACTCGCCGGCGGAGCTCTGGGCGAAGCCAATCGGCACGAAGCTTGCGATCGTGACCAGTGTGCCAATCAGCATCGGCGCGGCCAGCGTGCGGTAGGCGAAGGTGGCTGCCTGGTCCTTGGTGTCGCCGGCGCCGAGACGGCGGAGCATCGCGTCTACCGTGGTCATCGCGTCGTCGACGAGCAGGCCCAGCGCGATGATGAGCGCGCCGAGGGAGATGCGATGGAGGTCGATGTTGGCCACGTCCATCACGGCGAACACGATCGCCAGCGTGAGCGGAATCGCCAGGGCGACCACGAGCCCGGGCCGCGCGCCCAGGCTGACAAAGCTGCAGGCAAGAATGATCACGATTGCCTGCCAGAGCGACGTCAGGAAGTCGTCAATCGCGACGTCAACAGTGAGGGCCTGGTCGGCCACCAGCGTGGGCTCAATGCCGACGGGCAGGTCCGCGCTGAAGGCGGCCATCTCGGTGCGGACGTTTTTGCCCAGCGCCAGGATGTCGCCGGAGTCGCGCATCGCGATGGCCAGGCCAATGGCAGGTTGCCCGTTGACGCGGAACATGGGCTGCGGCGGATCGACGAAGCCCCGGCGCACGGTGGCGATATCACCGAGGCGGAAGAAGCGGTCACCGGCCACAAGGGTGAGTGCCTCGATGTCGATTTCGGAATCGAAGGCGCCGCTCACCCGCAGGAACACCCGCTCCTTCTCAGTCTGGATCACCCCCGCCGGGCGCACCAGGTTCTGCGCCTGGAGCGAGGCCAGGATGGTCGGCAGGTCGAGGCGCAGGCCGGCCAGCTTTTCGGTCGAGAACTCGATGAAGATCTGTTCGTCCTGCGCGCCCAGCACTTCGATCTCCGAGACATCGGGCACGTGCAGCAGGCGCGAGCGCGCGGCTTCAACATAGTCGCGCAGCTCGCGGAAGGTGAAGCCATCGGCGGTGAACGCGTAGATGATGCCGAAGGTGCTGCCGAAGTCGTCGTTGAAGAACGGCCCGGCGACCCCAGTAGGGAGCGTCTGCCGGATATCACCAATGTTCTTGCGGACCTGGTACCAGACGTCGGCCACTGCTGAAGGGGGCGTGGACTGCTTCAGGTCGACGAAGATTGTCGTCTGGCCCGCCGTCGTGTAGCTGCGCACCCGGTCGAGATAGTCCGTTTCCTGCAGTTTGCGTTCGAGCCGCTCGGTGACCTGGAGAAGGGTTTCCTCGACCGTCGCGCCCGGCCAGGCGGCGGCAACGATCATGGTGCGGAAGGTGAAGGCCGGGTCTTCGCCGCGCCCCAGGCGGGTGAACGAGAGCGTCCCCGCGACCACGGCGACGATCATCAGGAAAACGACCAGCGAGCGCTTTGAGAGGGCCCACTCCGAGAGATTCGGGCCGATCACGAGGTGGTCTTCTCCAGCAAGCGAACCTTCTGGCCCGGCCGCAGGGCCTGGACGCCCGCCGTGACGACGAGGTCGCCCGCTTTCAGCCCCGATCTGACCTGGACCTTCGCGGGGTCCTGAGCCTGCACTTCAATGGTGCGGGCCGAAACGGTCAGGGCCTTCGGGTCAACCACCCACACGGCTACCTTGCCGTCGGCGCGGATCAGCGCCGAAGCCGGCACCTCGATTCCGGAGGCCGAGGCGAGCTGCATGCGGCCCGTCACGGTGGTGCCGAGACGCATGGCCGCAGGCGGGTT
>CAZPNN010000020.1:0-5515 GCA_964587605.1 uncultured Chromatiaceae bacterium | reverse complement strand
CCTCGGCGTGAAGCAGTTCTTCGACCTGGATCGCGTCGTGCGCTACCCCGAGCTGAGTCTGGCCGGCGGTGCCATCCGGGGGTGGGACCGGCGCAACGCGTACTATTTTTCCATGATCCAGAGTCTGGCGAAGCACTACGCTTTCGACATCGAATTGCCCTGGCGGAAACTCCCGGCAAAGATCCAGAAGATCCTGCTCCAGGGCAGCGGCGAGCAGAAAATCCAGTTCATCTACGTCACCGGTCACGGCGTCAGCATCAATCGCAAGCACGCGTTCGAGGGCATCCTGCCGAACCTTGAGCGCCGCTACCGCGAAACCGACTCCGGGATGGTTCGCGAGGAACTGTCGAAGTTCCTGAGCACTCACCCCTGCCCGGACTGCAAGGGCACGCGCCTGAATACGGCCGCCCGAAACGTGTTTGTCAGCCACAGGTCCATCGCTGAAGTCACGACGATGGCTGTCGGCCATGCGCTTGAGTTCTTCAGCACGCTGACACTGGACGGCTGGCGTGGCGAGATTGCGTCCAAGGTCGTCAAGGAGATCCAGAACCGGCTCCGTTTCCTGGCCGATGTCGGGCTGGAGTACCTCTCGCTCGACCGTAGCGCGGAAACCCTCTCGGGCGGCGAAGCGCAACGCATCCGGCTCGCCAGCCAGATCGGCTCTGGCCTGGTCGGCGTCATGTACATCCTTGATGAGCCGTCGATCGGGCTGCACCAGCGGGACAACCGCCGGCTGCTCAATACCCTGATTCACCTGCGCGACATCGGCAATACCGTGCTCGTGGTCGAGCACGACGAAGAAGCCATTGCCGCAAGCGATCACGTGGTTGATCTCGGTCCCGGCGCCGGCGTTCACGGCGGCCAGATCGTGGCGCAGGGCACGCCCGCGGAGATTCTTGCCCACCCGACCTCGATCACCGGCCAGTACCTCTCGGGACGCAAGCAGGTGCCGGTACCAAAGCGCCGGCGGGCGGCGGATGACGCGCACTGGCTCACCATTCGCGGCGCACGGGGCAACAACCTGAAGAACCTGAAGGTGCGGATTCCGCTGGGCGTGATGACGTGCGTAACCGGCGTGTCGGGGTCGGGAAAATCGACGCTCGTGAACGACACCCTGTACCTGTACACCGCCGAGAAACTGAACGGCAGCAGCGAGGCACCGCACGCACCGTGCGAACGGATCGACGGTCTGGATTCCGTCGACCGGGTCATCGATATCAGCCAGAGCCCGATCGGCCGGACGCCCCGCTCCAATCCCGCCACGTACACCGGGTTGTTCACGCCGATTCGCGAACTGTTCGCCGGCACACAGGAAGCCCGCTCGAGGGGCTACAAGGCCGGCCGTTTCAGCTTTAACGTCAAGGGGGGCCGCTGCGAGGAGTGCCAGGGCGACGGCGTCATTCGCGTGGAAATGCACTTCCTTCCCGACGTCTACGTGCCCTGCGACGTTTGCAAGGGCCAGCGCTACAACCGGGAAACGCTGGAGATCCGCTACAAGGGCAAGAACATCAATGACATTCTCGAGATGACCGTGGAGGACGCCCAGCCGTTCTTCGCCGCCATCCCCATGATCGCGGCGAAGCTGCAGACACTGATGGAAGTGGGGCTCACCTACGTCCGCCTGGGGCAAAATGCGACCACCCTGTCCGGGGGCGAGGCACAGCGGGTGAAACTCGCCAAGGAGTTGTCAAAACGGGCCACCGGCAACACGCTTTATATTCTCGACGAACCGACCACCGGGCTGCACTTTCACGACATCGCCCAGCTGCTGGTCGTCCTGCAGAAGCTGCGGGACCAGGGGAATACGATCGTGGTGATCGAGCACAACCTGGACGTGATCAAGACCGCCGACTGGATCGTGGATCTCGGCCCTGAAGGTGGCAACCGCGGTGGGCAGCTGGTGGCTGAAGGCACGCCCGAAGATGTTGCCGGCAACCCGAAGTCGTATACGGGCCAGTATCTCGCTCCTCTGCTGAAAAAGAACCGGGCCGCCTGACCGGACAACGAACCTGCTGATAACAGCAGGTTCGGCTACACTCCCGCCCGATTCGTCAGCGTCCGTTAGGGGGAGGCGTATGGGTCCGATCCGCTACATCTTTCCTGTCTTCGTCCTGGCCATGTGGGTGGTGTGCGGGCTGGGGTTGGCCAGCGGCCAGTGGGCGGGCATTCACTGGGCCATGCTCGGTGTCGCGCACCTGGCTTGCGCCATTATCTTCAGCAATTTCGTTTACGTTTTTTCCTACGGCTATGGCACCAGCATGCTGCTCGTCAACCTGCTGGTGATGGCCTGGCGGCCCGTTCCGGCGGTCCTGCTGATCGGCGGCCTGGGCCTCGCCTATGGCATCCGGCTGGTGTGGTTCGTCTACACGCGCTACCGGACGCGGGGTGAAGTGCCCAACGCGGGCGTGCCCTTGCCGCTCCGCTTGTTCATGTGGGTCTCCTGCGGCTGGCTGATGACGTTTGTCGCCATGCCCGCCTGGCTGGCCGGCGGGTCTTCCGGCGCCATCACCGCGGGGATTCTTTGCGGCGCCGGCCTCATGCTTGCCGGCCTGGTGCTCGAGACCGTCGCGGATCAGCAGAAGCAGATCGCGAAAAAGTCCCATCCGGAAGCCTTCGTTTCCAGCGGGCTTTACGCGCGACTGCGCCACCCGAATTACCTTGGTGAGGTCATTTTTCAGATCGGGCTGCTGCTTGTGACTGCTGTCAGTGCCACCGGCCCCTGGGCCCTGGCTGCCGGCGTCGCCGGACCCTTGTACATCGTGATCCTTATGTACTACGCCGCCCGCGATCAGGATGCCCAGCAACGTCGCCGCTACGGCGACGATCCGGCCTTCCAGGCCCATCAGCGGCAAAGCAGCTCACTGCTGCCGGGAATTTGAATCCATGATCGTAAATTGTGTCGCCTACCGGGCGGGCAATCGGCTCGGTGACATACCGGTTGATGACATCAGCGAAGTACTGAAGGAGTCCGATACCTTCGTCTGGCTGGGCCTGCACGAACCGGACACCCAGTTACTGCGCAAGGTTCAGGAGGAATTCTCGCTCCACGACCTTGCCATCGAGGATGCGCTGAACGCCCATCAGCGCCCGAAGCTCGAGGCCTATGCGGACTCGCTTTTCATCGTGGTTGAGACGGCGCAGCTCATCAACGACGAGGTTCAGTTTGGCGAAACGCATCTGTTTGTCGGGCAACGATTCATCGTGACCATCCGCCACGGCTCGTCGGTCAGTTACGCTCCCGTGCGACAGAAGTGCGAATCCTCGCCGCACCGGCTCGGCCTGGGGCCAGGCTATGCGCTGTATTCCGTGATCGACTTCGTCGTGGACAACTACCAGCCCGTGGCCGACCGCCTGCAGGCCCGCTTCCAGGAGCTTGAGCAGGAAATTTTCGAGAAGACCTTTGACCGGGACTCCATCAGCCGGCTCTACAAGCTGAAGGGCGAACTGATCAAGCTCCGCGACGCCGTTGGCCCCGTCAACGACATCAGCGGGCACCTGATCCGGCATCATGAGGATATCGTCCGGAAGGAACTCCGGCCGTACTTCCGCGATATCGAGGATCACGTTACCCGGATCACCAAGGGAGTCGACACCATCCGGGAGATGCTCACAACCGCCATCCAGGTGAACCTGGCCCTGGTTACCGTCGGCCAGAACGAAGTGGTGAAACGCCTGGCAGGTTGGGGCGCCATCCTCGCCATCCCCACGGTCGTGTTCAGCATGTACGGGATGAATTTCAAGATGATGCCCGAGTTGAACCAGTGGTTCGGCTATCCCCTGGTCGTGGGCACCACGTTCGTCGCCTGCGCCCTCCTCTACCGACGGCTGGTGCGGTCGGGGTGGATCTAAGAAACCTCCGATTTACCCTGCACGCTGAGGCCGGTTCCTGCTGGACGTGGACTGAAGCATTCCCTGGCCGGCAGCGGCCTCAACCACTCAAGCTTCGCGCCGGCACCCGCGAAATAAATCGTAGGCCATCATGATGCAGAACCAGTGAATGCCGCCGGTATCGAACACCGCGACAACGAGCGCCACGGGACGAAGAATGTGGTCTGCAGGAAACGCAAGAAAGGAGATGACCAACAATAGCGAGCCAACAACCGGAAAGCCCGATACGAAACGATACTCGCGTCCTCGCAACTGATGAATGGCTGGCCGAACAAAGGACAGATGAAAATTCAGGATGCTGATGAAGGCTCCAAGCGCGAACAGGATGTAGGCGAGAATGCTCATAGCGCGTGGTGCGGCCTAACGTTTGACATGCGAGGCGGCGCCCGACTTGCCGGGTGACGTCCTCTCGATGGAAGAGTTAGACGCCGCGTTTTCTGCCATGAACTTGATTGCTTCGCTCGCGAGCTTGCACCTCGAAGTAATTGTGCCAGTACGCACTACGCCCATTGATCAACTGCCACAAGCTGGATGCGCCATACGCCAGGAAGAATAGCGGGCCCCAGCGTTCATATTGCTCGACATGTACCCGCTCATGGGGGCCAATAGTTCTGAGTTCTTCGCCAGTAACGGCCAGGATGACGTGTCCGAAAACAATGCCGCGAAAGGGCAGCCTACCCGCCAGATTGCCGCAACTGGCCAGGCTATGGCGATAGGTGACTTCCAGCGCTCCCGCTGACCACTTGGCTCTGCCGCCCAATGCCAGCGCGATTCCGGCCAGAACAATGCCAATAGCAGAGCAGGGCGAAGCCCAAAGGAACTTCACAACGTCGAAACGATGCATCAGTACGGCCGTCCATCCTTATGGGTGACGAGCCACTTGCCGTCCGCAAATGCAGCCTGGATATCGTCATCAGGGTAGGTAGATTCGTCGCCGGGCGTCCTGTCTCCCACTTCCAGGTAGGCAACGTCTGCTGTCGTGCGATTAATCAGGTGGTGCGCGTTACCCGCCCCCGCCTTGAACCCGGCGCACATTCCCGGCGACAACTGACGTTCGCCCTCATCCGTTATCAAGGTGGGCGACCCCTGCAAGACATACACGAACTCATCCTGCTTCTTGTGGGCGTGCCGCAATGCCGATTGCGCGCCTGGAGCAAGCCGGGTGAGATTGACACCAAAGTTGGTCAGACCGAACAAATCGCCGAGTGGCGTCTTCGCCCGGCCCGAGACCCGCGAGGCAAACGGCTCCGGATAGACAGTTTGCTTTGGTCGAGGCGACACGTCGGCGGCCACGACTGCGACAGGATATTGAGTGCCAGGCATATCGACCCTCTTGCTCTCGGCAGAGCCTGTGTTGAACCAGTGGCTCGGCTATCCCCTGGGAGACTAGTTAGAACGTTGCCCTCTATGTTTTGACGTCTTCAAGGCGAACTCCGCGACCCGCGCGCAGGCTGGCTCGTGCCTTGGCGATGCGCTCCAGGAACCTTGGATCGTTCTCAAGACGATAATCAAGCCACTCCTCTTCAGACCGAAATCCGATGAGTACTCCAGCCGGCTTGCCGTGCCGGGTAATGACAATCTCGCGGTTTGCCGCCTCCCTGAGATACCGCGACAGGTCATCCTTCAT
>CAZPNN010000019.1:0-3418 GCA_964587605.1 uncultured Chromatiaceae bacterium | reverse complement strand
ACCGCCCAGTCCCTGGGTGATTCACGCCGCGCTGGCGACGGGATCGAATACGCCACCCGCCCGCGATTTTTCCGCAGGGTTTCGTAGTCCAGCCGCCAGCCCCGCTGCGACCAGTCCAGCTGGCGCCGGCGGTAGCTCATGATCACGTCGTCGGCCGGCACGATGAATTCACCGACGGCCTCGGTGGACGGGATCTGCGGGTCGAGCTTCTCGATCACGATGCGGTCTTCCTCGACCGCTATGCCCATGCGCTTCACGAAGTTCTCGTCGAACTTCTCCTCCAGCATGCAGTCGCGCTGCATGACCAGGAAGATCTCCAGGTCCATCTCGTCACGCGGCACGGCGTAGAGATAGATGTGCATGTGGTTGGTGGCACTGAAATTCACCCGCGTCCAGGTCGAGGCAATACCGTGGTAGCCGGAGCCGGACTCGTTGCGGGTTTCCGGCTGCAGCTTTTTCATTTCCGGGTCCGGCAGGTCCGGGGAATAGAAGACCACCATCGCGCCGGCGCCCCAGTCGCTTTCCTCCACGTTGATCTTCGGCACCTCGTAATTGGTGCTCTTGCCCGCCATGCCGAAGCCGGCATGCACGTACTCCACGTGGGACGGGTCAGACTGGTTTTCCACGAGGCGCACGTAGTTGGCCTGCCAGCGGTAGCGCATCGACAGGCTGCGCCAGCCCGTCTTGCCGTACTCGTTGTTCGGCATGATCGTGGGCCGCCCGCTTTCCGGCAGGTCGCCCAGGAACACGAATACCAGGCCGTAGCGTTCTTCAACCGGGTAGGCATCGATGCGCGCGCGCTGCGGCACCTTGTCCAGCGGGCCAAGCGACGGGATGCGCTCGCAGTCGCCGCCGCCGTTGAACTTCCAGCCGTGGTAGGGGCACTGGATGCAGTCGCCCACCACCTTGCCGTCGCCCAGCGAACCGCCGCGATGGGTGCAGGTGTTGTGCACGCAATGGGCCGTGCCCTGGCTGTCACGCCAGAGCACGAACCAGAGTCCAAGCATCTGCACCTTCAGCGGCTTGTCAGCGAGAGCCTTGCTCTCCTCGGCGGGGTACCAGAAATTCATGAACACGGCGGTGGCCTCGCTCAGGTTGTCGGCTGGCCTGAATCAGGCCGCTACGCCGTCAGGTTACTACTCCGCCACGCGGCGCGTCAGCCGGTACCAGTACTCCAGCGACTGGTTGAAGGCGTCCACGCGGATCCGCTCGTTGGGCGCGTGGGAAGTGTCGTCGTCCGGGTCTTCGGGAACCGCGCCGATGCCGTAGGTGGGAATGGCGGCGGCGCGCAGGTACAGGCCGTCCGACGCGCCGGGACTCATCTCCGGCAGCACGGGAATGCCCGGCCAGAGCTCGCTCGCGACGGCCTCGACGGGTTTCAGTACCTGCGGATCCAGCGGTGACACGTCGGCGGCGAGCGCCGGCGCCACCGGCGAGACCGTGACGCCGTCGGCTGCTACCAGGTCGCGCAACGTGGTCTCGACCGCCG
This sequence comes from uncultured Chromatiaceae bacterium, assembly GCA_964587605.1. Taxonomy (GTDB): domain Bacteria; phylum Pseudomonadota; class Gammaproteobacteria; order Steroidobacterales; genus SHZI01. The sequence goes on along the minus strand of CAZPNN010000019.1, from coordinate 1,929 downwards.
CCGGCGAGGACTGCGGCAGGATGCGGCAATTCACGACGGCACGTGCCCGCGCCGGCAAGGCGTTTTCGGACGTGCCGCCGCGGAGTTGAGTGGCCACGCAGGTGGTGCGAATCAGGGCGTTGAGATAGGGCGAATTCTCGAGCGTCGCAATCGCCGGGTCGTCGAGCCGTCCGGCGCCCAGCGCACGGGCTGCGGACTTAAGCTCCGGCGGCGCCAGCGGTGCCCAGCGTTCGAAGTAGACGCGCGCCGTCTCGTTCAGGTCGCGCGGAAAGCGCAGCTGCTCCACCCGCGCAAGCCCGCGCGCGAGCTTGTAGATCGCATTGTCTGCCGCGGGCCGCGAGCTGTGCCCACCGGGACTGGTGGCCTCCAGCGCGTAGCTGGCGTAGACCTTCTCGGCGGTCTGGATCGTGAAGGCCTCGGGCGTGCCATCGGCTTTGAGCTCCACCTGGCCGGCGTCGGTGTTGAGCGCGTACGCCGCGTCGATCAGGGGCCGGTGGTTCTCGAGCAGCCAGACTAAGTTGGCGCCCGTGGTTTCCTCGTCGGCCGTAAACAGCAGGATCAGGTCGCGGTTCGGCTGGAAGCCTTCGGCCCGCAGGCGAATGAAGTTCGCCACCAGCATCGCGGCGCCATTCTTGATGTCCCGGGTGCCGCGGCCGTAGTAGTAGCCGTCCTTTTCCACCATTTCGAGCGGGTTGGTGTGCCAGGACTCCGGCGACGTGGACACTGTGTCGAGGTGCGCCAGCATGAGCACTGGCGGCTGCGTCGGGTTCGCGCTGCGGTACCGGGCTATGAGATTGCCATCGCCGGGCAAAAGGCCCAGCACCTGCACATCGTCGGCGGGAAAGCGTGCACGAACCAGCATGGCCGCCAGTCGCTCCGCCGCCGGCCGGGTGCCGCCCTTCTCGCCAGCGCGGAAGGTATCCATCGCCACGAGCTCGCCAAGAATGTCGCGCGCAAGCACTTCGTTTGACGTGGGCCCGGCAGCGAGCGCCGGGACGCAGGCGATCAGCAGCAAGGCCGCGCTAGCGTGCCGGAGTGTCATTGCGCATCCCCAGATACAGCGGCACGCCGAGGCCGCAAAGCACGGCGAGGTAGATGAGTTGCTGGGTTTCCGAGGCAGAGATGGCCCAGACACAGAAGCCGGCGGCGAGAAGCGCCACCGTACGGATGCCAGCGTTGCGTGTGAAGCGCCACAGGGCTGCGCAGCAGTAAGCGTAGATGACGAGATAAAGCAGCGTTGCGATGTTGATCAGCATCGTGAACTGGGCCGACAGCGACGGCGCAAGCGAGCTCAGCACGACGATCAGCGACATCAGCACCGCGACAATGATCAGGTTGCGCCGGGGGGGGCCGTCGGTGGCCTCGCGGAAGACTGCCGGAAACACCTGCGACTCGGCGCCACTGCGCGCTGACTCGGCGGTCACCAGCAGCCAGCCGGACAGCGTGCCGAGCGCCTTCAGCACGGCGCAGGCAGCCACCAGCGCTGCCGCCGCGGGCCCGACCCAGCGCGCCGCGGCATCGGCAAACGGCGCGCTCGAGGCAGCGAGTTCGGCGGCGGGGAGCAGCCCGCTGATGCCGACGGACGCGGCCAGGTACACCGACGCCGCCAGCGCCACGCCGGCGAGCGTGGCTATCGGCACGTCGCGCGCCGGGTTGCGCACCACCGCCGCGGCCACCGAAGCGCTCTCCACGCCCACGAAGGCCCAGAAGATCAGCGAGAAGGTCGCCGGAATCACCTGCGCGTCGGAGCGCCCGCTGACATTCCACGATTCCCGGAACACCACCGGGTCGAAGGCGAACCAGCCGAGCACCGCCACGCCGAGCACGGGCAGCAGGCCGATCAGCAGGGTGCCGCCCTCGAAGTCCGTCACGCGGCGAGCGCCCGCGAAATTTATCAGCATCATCAGCCAGATCACGCTGAGCGTGCAC
>CAZPNN010000018.1:0-5832 GCA_964587605.1 uncultured Chromatiaceae bacterium | reverse complement strand
TGGGAATTGCAGTCGAACGGAACGTATCGTCTGGTCCAGCCGGCACCCGGCGACGAGCCGCTCTCTTCCCAGGCACAGCTCCTGCGGAATCTGGCCGAATCGATGCCCGTGTAGCAGCTGTGTTGTAAGTCAAGCCGTCATTGGCGCTTGCCAGGGGGCGTTGTCACGGACCATGGCGTTGAGGATGACCAGTAGTTTGCGCATGCAGGCAGTGAGGGCCACCTTCGGTGGTTTACCGGCGAGCCGCAGCCGGGCATAGAAGGCCTTGATCGGCGGGTTGCAGCGGATGGCGGCCAGGGTCGCCATGTACAGCGCGGTACGCACCTGCCATCGGCCGCCCCAGATGTGTCGCTGCCCACGCAAGGTCCCGCTGTCCCGATTGAAGGGGGCGAGGCCGGCCAGGGCGGCAATCTGCTTGTCGTTGAGTTGACCGAGTTCGGGCAGATCACCGATCAGAGCCTGCGCCGTGACCCGGCCGATCCCGGGCACGCCGGCCAGCAGGTTTTCACGGGCCTGCCACACCGGGCTGTCCTGGATCTGCTCGCGCAGTTCGCGATCGGTGTCTTCCAGGCAGCGTTGCAGCCAGCGGATGTGGGTGGTGAGATTGCGGCGCACTAACGTGGGCGGTGCCGCGCTCAACCGATTTTTCTCCGCCACCAGCATCTGCATCAGCTGCCGGCGCCGTGCCACCAGGGCACTCAACACCTGGGCCGTCTCGTCCTTCAGGGCGCGGCAGGCCGGCTTGACGGCCGCGGCGAAGGCGCACAGCACCCGGGCATCCAGCTGGTCGGTCTTGGCCAGTTGGCCGGTGGCCCGGGCAAAGTCCCGCACCTGGCGCGGGTTGACCACGACCACGGCGAAGCCCTCGGCGGCCAGCAGCCCGGCCAGTTGGGCGGCCAAGGGGCCACCGGCTTCGAGGATGATCTGCGTCGGGTCGTGCGGCTTGAGTCGGGTGATCAGCACGCTGATCCCCGCTTCGTCGTGGGCTACGCGGAAGGCCTCGTGGGCCGGTTCGATGGCGACGTCGAGGTGGTGTTTACCGAGATCAATACCGACGATGGTCTGGGCGGTCATGGCTTCCTCTTTCCCTGCCTTGCGGATGCGGGCTCGAGGCCCTGGCAGCTGTTCGGGTTATGTCGGAAGACGGACCGGGCGACCCAGCTACATCGCGAGGTCAAGCCTCGAGGAGCGCACGGTCTACCCGGCCCGGTGGGTTACCATCTGACGATAATTCCCACGGAACCCAACATACAAGGAGCGCCTTCCCGGAGTAGGAGCGCCTTCAGGCGCGACGGGTACATGTCGCGCCTGAAGGCGCTCCTACTCCGGGTCCACGGAGATATCGACGAGCTCGCCGTCCTCGACGGTGTAGTTGACGAGGATCGGTGCGCAGCACACGGAGCAGTCCTCCACGTAGGACTGGTCGCCCGCCGACAGGTCAAGTTGCAGCGTGATGCTTTCCCAGCAGTGCGGGCACGTGACGGTGACTGTGTCCTGAAGCATCAGAAGCGGTCCTTTCGCCGGCGCGTTTCGCCGAGCACGTCCGCATCGGCGGCGTCCGGCAGCTTAAGGGTCGCCCGAAGTTCGACGCTGGCAGGGCGCAGGAAGGGATTCGTGGCTTTCTCGACGCCGATGGTGCTGGGCACGGTTGGCCGCCCGGCAGCCCGCAACGTTGCGACCTCCCGTACTCGCGCGGCCAGCTCGGTATTTTGCGGCTCCATCGTCACCGCAAAACGGCCATTGCTCTGCGTGTACTCGTGCGCGCAATACACCCGCATGTCATCCGGCAATCCCATGAGCTTCTGCAGTGAAGCCCACATCTGCTGCGGCGTGCCCTCAAACAGCCGGCCACAGCCCATCGAGAACAGTGTGTCGCCCACGAAGGCGGCACGGTCCGCGTCGAACACGTAGCAGATATGGCCAATCGTGTGGCCGGAGGTTTCCAGGATCCGGGCGCGATGGCTGCCGAAGTCGAAGCTATCGCCTTCGCCCACGAGGATGTCGATCCCTGGAATTCTCGCGGCATCACTGCGCGAACCCACGATGGCGCAGCCGGTCTTTGCCTTGAGTGCCAGGTTGCCGCCGGCGTGGTCGAAGTGATGGTGGGTGTTGAGGATGTAGTCGAGGCGCCAGCCGCGTTCGGTCAGTGCCCGTTCGATTGCCGTCGCGTCGGGGGTGTCGATGGTCGCGGTCAGGCCGGCAGCCGGGTCGTGGATCAGGTACCCGTAGTTGTCATTAAGGCAGGGAATCTGTTGGATCTGGAGTGTGGCCACGGCGGGTTCATGCCTCTTTTAGCCGGGGCATCATTTCGGCGAGATTGCAGGGGCGCGTCCTGTAATCGAGTTGCGCGGCAATGAGCTGGTCCCAGCCCGTGGCGCAGGCGTTGGTGGAGCCCGGCAGGCAAAAGACATAGGTGCCGTTGGCGACGCCCGCCAGGCAGCGGGACTGCAGGGTGGAGGTGCCGATGTCGTCCCAGGACAGGCGCCGGAATGCCTCGCCAAAGCCTTCGATGATCTTGTCGAGCAGAGGCTCTATTGCTTCCGGGGTTCCGTCGCGGCCCGTCACGCCGGTGCCGCCGGTCGTGATGATGGCGTGGATGCCGGGGTCGGCTATCCAGGCAGACACCGTGGCGCGAATCCGATAGATGTCATCGGGCGTAAGCCCGCGATCACCGAGCGCGTGGCCGGCGTCCTCAATACGCCCGACCAGCAAGGCGCCCGAGGTGTCGGTTTCAACCGTGCGGGTGTCCGACACCGTGAGAACGGCAATCGACAGGGGGAGGAATTCGCGCGCTTTGTCCATGGCCGGATGATACTCCGGCGGCGATCCGCAGGCCCCGCGATCAGGCCCCGAGATCAGGCCCGGCGGTCAGGCCCGGTGGTCAGGCGGCGTCATCGCCACCCGCGCGCCGGACCTGGCCGCGCAGGTACTCGGCGAAATGGTGACAGGCATCGGTTACCGTGAAGATGCCCGCCAGCTTGCCGCGGCGCGTGACGATGGCCGAGCCCAGGTGATGCTCGGCCATGTGCGTGAGCACGTCGTCCAGTCGGGCGTCCATGTCGACGATGTAGGCGTCCCTGACCAGGACATCGGCCACCCGGGTGGTTTCGGCGTCGGGGAAGGCGAAATCCGGTCCCAGCACCAGCTTGATGTCCCGGTCCGAGACGCTGCCGACGAGTGCGCCCTCCTGGGTCACCGGCAGGTGGCGAATACGGTGTTCGCGCATGAACTTCTGGGCGTCGGCTACCGGGGCGCCGACGTCCACCGAGTAGGGGAACGGCGACATGACCGACTTGATGGCGGGCATCTTTTTCACAGGCTGATCATAGTCCCGGAAGAATAATTGTGCACTTTCAGGAAAGGCGGTAGTGTGGATTTCATGTACCCACCCGCCAGCGAGTCTCCCCTCCCGGACCTGCAACCCTACTGGATGCCGTTCACGGCCAACCGGTACTTCAAGAATCACCCGCTGTTGCTCGAATCCGCTGCCGGGATGTACTACACGACCCGGGACGGGCAAAAGATCCTCGACGGAATTGCCGGCCTCTGGTGCGTAAACGCCGGCCACTGCCACCCGCGAATCGTTGCGGCGGTCCGCGAGCAGGTGGGCAAGCTCGATTACGCCACGGCCTTCAACCTGGGCCACGCCGGCGCCTTCGAGCTGGCGGCCGAGGTGGTGAAGCTGGCACCCGGCAATCTGGCTCATGCCTTTTTCGTCAATTCCGGTTCCGAGGCCGTCGACACCGCGCTGAAGATTGTCCTGGCGTATCACCGCGCACGCGGCGAGGGCCAGCGCTTCCGCTTCATTGGCCGCGAACGCGGTTATCACGGCGTCGGCTTTGGCGGCATTTCCGTCGGTGGCATGGTGGCCAACCGCCGGGCCTTCGCGGCCGCGATGCTGCCCGGTGTGGATCATCTTCCACACACCCACGACCCGGCCCGCAACGCGTACTCGAGGGGCCAGCCGGCGCACGGTGCGGAACTGGCCGATGCGCTGGAGCGGCTGGTCAACCTGCACGACCCGAGCACGATCGCCGCCGTCATCGTCGAGCCGGTGTCCGGCTCGGCCGGCGTTTTGCCGCCGCCGAAGGGTTATCTCGAGCGCCTCCGGGCCCTCTGCGACAAGCACGGCCTGCTCCTGATCTTCGACGAAGTGATCACCGGCTTTGGCCGCACCGGCGCGGCCTTTGCATCGCAGACGTTCAATGTGCAGCCCGACCTGATGACTGTCGCCAAGGGCATCACCAGCGGCGTCGTGCCGATGGGCGCCGTGCTGGTCGACCGGCGCATCTACGAGGCCTTCGTGTCGGGAGCCGGTGCCGGTCCAGGTACCGACCCCGGGACCAACCCCGGGACCAACCCCGGGACCAACCCTGAGCAGGCCATCGAGTTTTCCCACGGCTACACGTACTCGGGGCATCCACTGGCGTGTGCCGCCGGTCTCGCCGCACTTGCCGTGTACCGCGACGAAGGCCTGTTCCAGCGGGCGGCGTCGCTGGCGCCGGCCTTTGCCGACGCGTTGCACAGCCTCAGGGGCGCGCCCCACGTCATCGACATCCGCAACATCGGCCTGATGGGCGCGGTGGAGCTCGAGCCGCGCAAGGACCAGCCGACGCTGCGCGCCCTCGACGTGTTCCGCCACTGCTTTGCCAGCGGCGTGCTGGTGCGTACGACCGGCGACACCATTGCACTCACGCCGCCACTGATTATTGAACCTGCCCAGATCGGTCAGATCGTTGACGCGCTCGGCAAGGCCCTGAAAGCCGTCGCCTAAGGAGAGTTGCATGCTTATCGGCGTTCCCACCGAGGTCAAGCAGGACGAACACCGCGTCGGGCTCACGCCCACGAGTGTTCGCGAACTGGTCGTGCACGGCCACCAGGTGCTGGTGCAGAGCCAAGCCGGCGCCGGCATCGGTGTGCAGGATTCGGATTATGAACGGGCAGGGGCCACGATTGCAGGCTCGGCAAAGGATGTGTTTGCCCGCGCCGACATGATCGTGAAGGTCAAGGAGCTGCAGGCGAGCGAGATTGCCATGCTCCGCGAGGGCCAGGTCCTGTTTACCTACCTGCATCTGGCGCCGGACCCGGAGCAGACGAAGGGCCTCGTCAAGTCGGGCGTCGTGGCCATCGGCTACGAGACCGTAACCGGCCCGCACAACAGTTTGCCGCTGCTGTCGCCGATGAGCGAAGTGGCCGGCCGCATGGCCGTCCAGGCGGGCGCGCATTGCCTGGAACGTGAGGCCGGCGGCGCCGGCATCCTGCTCGGCGGCGTGCCCGGCGTGAAGGCCGCAAATGTCGTGGTGCTCGGCGGCGGCGTGGTCGGCACGAACGCCATCCGCGTGGCGATGGGCATGGAGGCGCAGGTCACGGTCGTCGATCGCTCCCTGCCGCGGCTCAAGGAGCTGGACTTCCAGTTCGGCGGACGCCTGAACACCATTTATTCAACTATTGAATCCATCGAGTATTACGTTGCCGAGGCCGATCTCGTGATCGGCGCGGTGCTCGTGCCGGGTGCCGCGGCCCCGCGGCTGGTGAGCCGGGAGATGGTGCGGGCGATGCGCGATCGCTCGGTGGTGGTCGACGTGGCCATCGACCAGGGGGGTTGCTTCGAGACCGCGCGCGCCACGACGCACTCGAAGCCGACCTACGTGGAGGAGGGCGTGGTGCACTATTGCGTGGCGAACATGCCGGGCGCCGTGGCGCGCAGCTCAACCTTCGCACTGAACAACGCCACCTTGCCGTATGTACTGGCTCTCGCCGACAAGGGCTACCGGCAGGCCCTGCTGGACGATCCCGGCCTGCTCGAGGGTCTGAACATTCACCAGGGCAAGG
>CAZPNN010000017.1:0-7466 GCA_964587605.1 uncultured Chromatiaceae bacterium | reverse complement strand
AGGAGCAGATGCGCGAGTACCGCGGCACGCTTACGGCGCCTGGCCGCGATAGTCCCCACCGCAGCCGGGGCGTGGCGGAGAACAGGGAGCTGTTTGCGCGCATGCGGGCCGGCGAGTTCGCCGACGGTGCGCACGTGCTGCGCGCAAAGATCGACATGGCGTCGCCGAACATCAACCTGCGCGATCCGGTGCTGTACCGCGTGCGCCGGGCGACCCACCAGCGCACGGGCGATACCTGGTGCATCTACCCGATGTACGACCTTGCCCACACCATTTCTGACGCGATCGAGGGCATCACCCATTCGCTGTGCACGCTGGAGTTCGAGGATCACCGGCCGCTGTACGAGTGGATTCTGGACAACCTGAAGTTGCCGGCGCGCCCGCGCCAGATCGAGTTCTCACGCCTCAACCTCGCCTTCACGATTACCAGCAAGCGCAAGCTCGCGGAGCTGATCCAGCTCGGGCACGTGGCCGGCTGGGACGATCCCCGCATGCCGACGATTGCCGGTATGCGCCGGCGCGGTTACCCGCCCGAAGCACTGCGGGACTTTGCGAGCCGCGTCGGCGTGACCAAGAAGGAGCACATCATCCAGATGAGCCTGCTGGAGAATTGTGTGCGTGAAAACCTCAACGTCCGGTCTGTCCGGGCCATGGCCGTACTGAACCCACTGAAGATCGTGCTGACCAACTACCCGGACGGTCAGACCGAGATGCTGGCCGCGGTCAATCACCCTGACCGTCCCGAACTCGGCGAGCGCCAGCTGCCGTTCGGCCGCGAGCTCCTGATCGAGCAGGACGATTTCATGGAGAACGCGCCGAAAAAGTTTTTCCGCCTCCAGCCTGGCGGCGAGGTCCGGCTTCGCTACGGCTACATCATCAAGTGCGTGAACGTGCACAAGGACGCCGACGGCCGCGTGACCGAGGTGCACTGCACCTACGACCCGGAAACCCGCAGTGGCCTTGGCGGCGCTGAGCGCAAGGTAAAGGGCACGATTCACTGGGTCAGCGCCGCGCACGCCGTGCCGGCGGAAGTCCGGCTCTATGACAGGCTGTTCGCGGTGTCGCGGCCGGATGGTCAGGACGCAGACTTCAAGACGTTCCTGAACCCCGCTTCGCTGGGCATCGAATCGCGGGCCCGGCTGGAACCGTCACTCTCCGCAGCGGCGCCCGGAACTGTCCTGCAGTTTGAGCGGCTGGGGTATTTCGTTGCCGATAGCGTGGACCACAGTGCCCTGCGTCCGGTTTTCAACCGGGTGGTCCCGCTGCGTGATTCCTGGGCGAAGATCGAGACCGCGGATTCCGGGCCGTGAGCCAGGCCGTGAGCCCGGCCGTGAACCAGGCCACTGGCGCGGCGGGTTTTCCCCGTGGCGGGGCCAGTGGCTTCGTCTACGACTACATCGACAGCCTGCCGGATCTGCGGGGCAAGACGGTGGTCGACGTGCCGTGCGGGGACGGGCGAGCCAGCGACCGGTTCCGGCGCAAGGGTGCGGAGATCGTGGCGCTGGACCTGTTTCCGGAATTCATGCGCGCCGAGGGCGTAACGGCGCGCTTTGCCGACATGACAGAACGGCTGCCGCTACCGGACGGGGTGGCGGACTATGTGATCTGCCAGGAAGGCATCGAGCACGTGCCCGACCAGCTCAAGCTGCTCGCGGAGTTTAACCGGGTGCTGAAGCCTGGCGGCATGCTGCTGCTCAGTACACCCAGCATCTCGCACATGCGGGCGCGGCTGTCCTGGCTGCTGTTCGAGTCGGACTCGTGGCGGCGAATGCCGCCGACCATGCTCGACTGCGTTAACGTCAGGGACGTGGCGTCGGGGCGTGTCTACTTTGGCCATCTCTTTTTCGTGGGCGTCCACCACCTGACGACGCTTTTGGCAATCACCGGCTTCACGGTCGCGGAACGGCGGCGAACCGAGCTTGGCTTCGGCTCGGTGCTGCTGGCGCTGGCGCTGTACCCGGTACTGGTCGTGGGCTCGCTGGTTACCGCGGCGACCTACGCGCGCAAGCGCCGCCGACAGATTCCGCTGTCGCGGGGCCGCGCCCTGTGGCTGCGACACCTGGCGCTGAACCTGTCGCCCGTCACGCTGTCGTGCAAGCACCTGTTCTGGATCCTGCGCAAGGATCGAAGCCCGGCCGACCCACGGGCCGTGCTGACGGGTGTCTGGGGCGCCTGAAGGCGCTGCTACCGGGTGGCGTTCAGCACGAGCACGGGCGCTCCGCGGCCGAGGCCCAGCGACTCCGCAGCGCTGCCCTCGGCCCTGGCAATTTCCAGCACGCCAAATGAATTGATGAGCGCCAGGAAGTCACCGGGCCTGGCATCGCCGTAGGTACGCTGCAGCGCCAGCCGGTGGCCCGCCGCCAGCACTTCCGGTTTGCGATAACCGGCCACGAGCGAGCCGTCGATGTTGGTAATCAGGTTGCCGAAATTGTCGATGGCAATCACCGTGCCGCGGACCTCGTGGGTCCCTGCCACCGGCTCCTCCTGCAACGACGGGATGAGTTCGCCCGCCGGCGGCCCGATATCGGCAATGCTGGCGCGACCGGCGGCAAGATCGGCCGCCAGCGGTGCAAAGATATCTCGTCCGTGAAAGGTGTTGCTCGGGCCGGGCCAGCCCTGCTGCTGACGCCAGGTTTCGCTGAGGCGATGGCAGCGTGCGGGCGTCGAACCCAGCACGGGCTGCAACAGCCCATTGTCCGGACCCAGGAACACATGCCCGTCGTGCTCGCCGGCAATGATGCTGCGGGCCGTGCCCACGCCGGGGTCCACGACAGCCACGTGCACGGTGCCCGCAGGGAAGTAGCGGTAGGAACGGGAGATCCAGAAGCCAGCCTCGATGGGCCAGTGAACCGGTATTTCGTGGGTCAGGTCGACAATCCGTGCTTCGGGGAGGCGGGCGAGGATTGCACCTTTCATCACCCCGACAAACGGCCCCTTGAGGCCGAAGTCCGTGGTGAGGGTGATGACGGCCGGCATGGTGATGCAGGAGCGCCTTCAGGCGCGACCGCTGCGTCCGATGTCTGTTGCTGTCGCGGCTGAAGCCGCTGCTGCGGGTGCGCCGGCGCGCGCACGCCGGGCCGCAAACCAGTCGCTGACGCGCGCCTCGATCATCAGGATGCTCGGTGTCAGGACCAGCGTGAGAATCGACGCAAAAATAAGGCCGCCGATAATTACTGTGGCCATCTCCGCCCACCATTGGCCGCCCGGGCCACCGAAGTAGACCTTGCGTTCAAGGATGTCGATATTGAGGGTGAGCGCCATTGGCATCAGGCCCAGGATCATCACGACCTTGGTCAGCAATACGGGCCGCAGGCGCTGCGCGCCGGTGCGGAGAATCGCTTCCTGCGCGGCCATGCCAGCCTCGCGCAGCTTGTTGTAGGTGTCGATCAGCACGATGTTGTTATTGACGATGATGCCGGCGAGCGCGATGGTGCCGATGCCGCAATTGACGAGGCTGAAGGGGCGGCCTGTGACCAGCAGGCCCAGCAGCACGCCGCCTGTGGAGAACACCACGGCGGTGAGCACCAGCAGCGGCTGGAACAGGCTGTTGAACTCCGCAACCAGGATCAGGGCAATCAGCCCGAGGCCCACCAGAAAGGCCTTGCCGAGAAAGCTGGCCGTCTCCTTCTGATCCTGGGCGCCGCCCTTGAAGCGCAGCTTTACGCTGGGGTCGAGGTCAAGTGAGGGCAGGGCAGCCCGCACCTGGTCCAGCACCGGTTCAATCAGCACGCCCTTTTCCAGGTCGGCCTGCACCAGCATCGTGCGCCGCATGTCCGTGCGCATGATCGTTCGGGTGGCCTCGGCCGGTTCCCGCGTCACGAAGCTGCCCATGGGTACGTTGCCTGAGCGTGTGGGAATACGCAGTTCGGCCAGCTTGTCGAGGCTGCGGTCGTCGGCCGGAAAGCGGACGCGGATATCAAGCTCCTCCTCGGAATCATCGGGCCGGTAGGTGCCCAGCTTGATGCCGTTGGTTACGAGCTGAATGATGCTGCCGACAAGTGCGACGTCGGCGCCAAACTTGGCTGCCTGCGCGCGGTCGACCTGCATGCGCCATTCGATACCGGGCAGCGGGCGCGTGTCTTCGGCATTGATCACGCCGGGGATGGTCGAGACGAACTCCCGCAATTTGCTCACGGCATCGCGGAGCGCGTCGAGCGACGGCGATGACGCCTCGATGTTCAGGGGCTTGCCCTGGATCGGTCCCTCCTCGCGCAGGCGAGGTTCAATCACAATGCCGGCAATGTCGGCGGTCCTGCGGCGGATCTCCGCAACGATCTCCGTGGCAGGAGGGCGGTCGCGCCAGTTGCTGAAATTCAGGCTGATCGAGCCGATCTGGTCCGGTGCTGCGCCACGGTTAGCCGAGCCGGCCGACACGTGAATGTGCTTGATGCCCGCAACACCGTACACGCGCTCTTCCACGAGACGGACCAGCCGGTCCTTTTCCTGGGTGGAGAGATCGCCGCGGGCCCGGACATTGATGCTGCCCTGTTGTGCATCTACCGCGGGAAACAGCGTGACGCCGCGGCCCAGCACGCCGTAGGCGGCGAACACCGTCAACAGCAGTGCGGTGACACCGCCGGCCGTAATCCACGGCCGGGCGATCGCCGCGGTCACCACCCGCAGGTAGCGACCGGTCCAGCCGGTGAGTTGGCTTAAGTCGCCGGTTTCCGCAATCTTAAGCTGACGGCATGTTTCCGGCGTGAGGTGTCCGCCCCGGCCGAATACCGAACCCAGCGCCGGCACGACGAACATGGCGATCACGAGGGACGCTGACAGTGTGTAGACCAGCACGATCGGCATGTAGCGCAGGAAGTCCCCGATGATTCCCGGCCAGAACACCAGTGGCAGGAAGGCGACGATGGTTGCGGCAATCGAGGCAATGATCGGCCAGGCCATGCGTTTGGCCGCCTCGGCATAGGCCACGCGGCGATCCAGCCCCTCGGCCATGCGCCGGTCGGCGAGTTCGACGACGACGATGGCGCCATCCACTACCAGGCCCACGGACATGATCAGTCCGAAGAACACCACCATGTTCATGGTCATGCCGGTCGCCGAGATCAGCACGAAGGCCGCGGCAAATGAGCCGGGGATGGACAGCCCGGCAAGGAGTGCGTTCTGGAGCCCGAGGATACCGATCAGGCAGATCACGACCAGCAGCACGGCCACCACGACATCGTTGACCAGCTGGTTGATATCCTCGCGCACCAGCTCGGATTTGTCCCGGCTGTAGGTCAGGGTGATCCCTGGTGGCCAAGTCTTCTGTTCGTCAGCCACCACCAGCTTCGCAGCATCGACAACCTTGAGGATATTCGAACCGTTGCGCTGGACGACCCGGACGCCAACCGCGGGTTTCCCGTTTAACCGGGCGTAGCTTTCGGGGTCCTTGAAAGTGCGGCGGACCTGGGCGATATCGCGGAAGTGCACGACGCGGTTGCCATCCACCTTGATGGGCATCGCAAGCACGTCTTCCGGGGACTCGATGACACCCGGCACCTTGACGGCGAAGCGGCCCTGATCCGATTGCATCGAGCCGGCGGCAACCAGCCGGTTATTCCGCTGGACAAAGTTCAGGACATCGGCCGGCGAGAGGCCGTAGCTCTCGAGGATGAGAGGGTTGACGATAATTTCCAGGATTTCCGTGCGGATGCCGACCGTGTTCACTTCAAGGACGCCATCGACTGATTGCAGGCGGTCCTGGAGGCGCCGGGCGACGGCGTTCATCGTGCGTTCCGGCAGTTCGCCGCCCAGGTTGATGACGAGCATGGGATCAAACTGGGAGAACTTCACCTCATTGACGGTCGGTTCGCGGGCGTCTTCGGGCAGTTCGGCCCTGGCCTGGTCCACACGCTCCCGCACGTCGATCAGCGCCTCGTCCACATCCACGTCCGGCTGGAATTCCAGGGTTACGGACGCCCGGTTCTCGGTGGCTGAAGCAATCATTTCCTTCACGCCCTCAAGATTTCGCAGCCGCTGTTCCAGCGGGCGCACCAGCAGCCTCTCGGAATCCTCGGCGGCCACGCCGTCCAGTATCACTTCCACACTGATGAAGGGGAAGTTCACATCTGGCTGGGCTTCTTTCGGCACGCCCCGGTAGGCAGCGGCACCGGCAAACAGAAGGACGGCGAGTGCCACCATCACCGCGCGGCTGCGGCTGACGCAGAGATCAATCAGGGCATTCATTGCCGGGAGCCAGAGCCCTTGGTGGTCGTCTCGCCGGCAGCAAGTGCGGTTTCCTCGGGCTGTGCCTCTACCGTCTGCACGGCCTGGCCTGTGGAGACGTAACCCTGGCCAACCACGATGATCTCGGCGGATTCAGGCAGCCCGGTAACCCAGACACCGTTTGGCTCTGAATGGGCGATGCTGATCTCGTAGAACTGGACGCGTTTCTGCTCGTCCACGGTCTTGATGCCCAGCTTGCCGCTGGCATCCAGGGTCAGCATGGAGGGCGCAACCCGATAGGCGAGCACCTCACCACCGGGGATGCGCATCTCGGCGGTCACGCCAGCAGGGAGGGTGGCAGACGGATTCGGGATTTCCAGTTCCACGGTGAACGTGCGCGTGGCCTCGTCTGCGACGGGCGCCAGGTAGCGGATGCGTCCCTTCACTTCCTGCCCGGTCACGAGAGCGGCCGTCGCGTACTCGCCCACGCGGACGAAGCCGGCGTCCTGTTCGGCGATGCTCCCGGTGACTACCAGGCGGGTGTTATCGACAAACGTGGCCACGGGATCCCCGGCGCGGACGTAGTCACCGATCTCGACAGCCCGCTCCTGCACGGTGCCATCGAAGGGCGCCCGTATCTGCATATAGTCCAGGTCGAGTTCCGCCCGGGTCAGTTCTGCCCTGGCGCCCTCGAGCTTCGCGCGCGTCTCCGCAAGCTGGGTGTCCGACACGTAGCCCTGCGGCTTCAGTGCCAGCTGGCCTTCCCACGCGGACTGATGCTCGCTGACCCCGGCACGGGCCTGTTCGAGTCGCGCCTGCCGGTCGCGAAGGTCCAGCGTCAGCAGGACCTGGCCGGCCTTGGCGCGCTGGCCGCGCTCCACGCCCAGCGCCGTTATCCGCCCGCTGGTTTCTGCTTTGATTTCCACGGTGCGCGCGGGCGCCGTGCGGCCGTAAATCCGGATGGTCCGGGTGACCGGCTCGGCATGCCGCGCGCGGACCTGGACGCGGGCGGTGGCAGCGGCCACCGGTGCTGCTGCATCAGCGGTGATTTCAGGTTTGGAGCGCAACGCCCCGGAGGCCAGCCACAGCGCGACGATGGCCGTCAGGGCGACGGCAATCATCCAGGGGCGGCGAAACAGAGTGTCAACAAAACGCATGCGCAGTCCTTGGTGTACCGCCTGGAAACAATAACCCGCAGGTGGCACTAAAGACCCCTCCCGTGCCGCATTTGCTTTGTAACTTTTTGTAACCTCGGCCGCTATACTCATACGTGGGGGTACTTATGCGTCCGACGCGATGGCCGACGC
>CAZPNN010000016.1:0-1976 GCA_964587605.1 uncultured Chromatiaceae bacterium | reverse complement strand
CCGCATGACATTGAGCTGCAGCTGCAAGAGTGCTGCAGCGCCTTCTTCAGCGGCGGTATCGCGAAAAAACCTGTTGGTCACCGCGCAAGAGGACAGCAGGGTGGAGAACACCGCCAGTATGAAAAGAGTCCGGGACCAGGGGCCAAGGTAAGTCATGAGTAAGGGGAAGCGCCTCCGGGCTCCGTCTGGAGCCCTGACGGGATAGCTTAAGCCGACTCCCGTCCATTGTTAAGGCTGAGCGGAGGGATTGGGTTGCCTGCATGGCGCCTGGTTTCTAGTTCAGGTGGCAGGCTGTAGTATTCCCGGCCTGGGCGTCGAACCGGACGCCTGAATTCAGATATCCGACCCTAAGTATTCGAAACTGACTTTTGAGGAGAGCACGTTTATGAGCATTCGTTGGAGCACTTTCGCATCGGTCGCGCTGTTGGGCACCAGCTTGCTGGCGGCCAGCGCTTTTGCCCAAACCAGCGCAATCAACTATGGCCGCATCACGGCGGTCCGCCAGGTCGACCTGCAGAACCAGGGCGCCCAGGCAACGGGGACGGTAGTCGGCGGCCTGCTGGGTGTGGCGTCGGGCTCAGGGCAGTCGAGCAGCAACCGCGCCTTGCGTGGCCTTGGCGGGGCAGCGGTCGGCCGAGGGGTGGCTGGCGCGGCTGGTTCGTCGACCGGGTTCGAATACACCATTCTGATCGACGGCACGAATACCATTCGCATGGTCACCGAGAAGGGTGGCTTGCGGACCGGCGACTGCGTCTCGGTGGAACGCGGCCAGTTCAACAATATTCGCCTCGCTGAGGATGCGCGCTGCGCCACTCCCACGGCGGCAACCCCGCGGGCTGCCGCTGGCGAGGCCGATGCCTGCGCCACTGCCACACAGCAGGTGCTGGCCGCCACGACTGACGCCCAGTTCGACGTGGCCGAGCGCCGCATGCGGTTGTTGTGCGACTGATCGCAGGCATACAGGAGGGCATTGAATGAACAAGCGAACTCTTGTCGCAGCCTTGGCCATGTCCCTGGTGCTGGTCTCCAGCTGCACCACGACAGGACCTGGCGGGGGCGACCCCGTCACACGACGCGCCAACATTAATACCGGCGTGGACAACGCGCTCTCACAGCTGTTCCAGCAGGTTCCCGGATCAAGGGAGCTGGTTGGGCAGGCCAAGGGAGTGCTGGTGTTCCCCAATGTCATCGAGGCCGGTTTCATGTTCGCGGCGTCCCGGGGCGAGGGTGCGCTGCGCATCGGCGGCAGGACCAACAGCTTCCATGCGATGACGAGTGGTTCGTTTGGCCTTCAGGCGGGTGCCCAGTCGACGGCCGTGTTCTTGTTGTTCATGACGAGCGACGCGTTGACGCGGTTCCAGAACAGCAGTGGCTGGACGGTAGACGCCGATGCTTCCGTGACGCTCATCTCGGTGGGCGCCAGCGCCCAGATCACGACGGCTACGGCGCAGCAGCCCATCATCGGCTACGTGCTCTCCAATGGCGGGCTCATGGGGGGGCTCTCCCTCGGTGGCACGCGCGTTACCCGGCTCAGCCTCTAGCACTCAGCGAAGATCGGCTGAAAAATGGGCAGAAAGAAGGACAAGAAATCCGGTCCGCCAGCGGGTAAAGGCGACTCAAAAAACTACGAGAAGCAGTTGGCGCGGCTGAGGCTTGAGGTCGCACGACCCATCCGCCGCGCCATCTGACGCATCGACTTACCAGCGCAAAGCCCTCGCGAGATCTCTTCTCGCTCCGGCAACGTCAGCGCCCAACGCGAGCGACAGCGCGCTACCGGCGCCACTCCGCCGCGCTCGGCGACCACCCCGTGAATGACCCCGCCGGTCTTGTCGAGCGCCCGGCCAATCTCGGCACAGGACTCTCCCGCCTGCCAGTGTCGCCACACCTCGGCCTTGAATGCCGCCGTCAGCCACGGACCCCGACTCATAAATGCAACCTCCTATTCCACGGAAAGTGTAGGGTGTTGCATCGACCAG
>CAZPNN010000015.1:0-7128 GCA_964587605.1 uncultured Chromatiaceae bacterium | reverse complement strand
ATCGGTCACGGCGAGACCCGGCCGATTGGCAGCAACGACACACCCGAGGGGCGGCAGCAGAACCGACGGGTGGAAATCACGCTGTTGCCGGTCACTCAGTAGGCCGAAGGTAAGGCCGAAGGTACCGGACCTTAGTTTTTGTAGTTATTGCGCTGCTGCGCAATAACTACAAAAACTAAGGTCCGGTACCTTTTGTGTTTAGACGGCGGCGCGGAGCGTCTTCAGGGCGTTCTGCTCGATCTGACGGATACGCTCGGCCGACACGCCGTGGCGCTTCGCCAGCACCTGCAGCGTCGTTTTCTTTTCGGCCAGCCAGCGAGCCTCAAGGATCTCCCGGCTGCGGGGATCCAGCCCATCGAGTGCTTCGTGCAGGCGTTCGGCGCCCTGCTCCCGCCAGTCGTTGGCTTCGAGAGCGTCTGCCGGGTCGCTGCCTTCGGCAGTCAGGTACATCGCCGGTGCGTAGGTCGATTCGTCGTCCGCGTCGGGCACCGGGTCGAAGGTCACATCCTGACCGGACAACCGTTGCTCCATCTCGCCGACTTCCCGGGCTGTAACGCCCAGGTCTTGCGCAATCAATTCGCGCTCGGCGCTGGAGAGCCAGCCGAGGTGTTTCTTGGCGCGACGCAGGTTGAAGAACAGCTTGCGCTGGGCTTTGGTGGTGGCGACCTTCACCAGTCGCCAGTTGCGCAACACGTACTCGTGAATTTCGGCGCGAATCCAGTGCACAGCGAAGGACACGAGGCGTACGCCCACGTCAGGATCAAAACGCTTGACGGCCTTCATGAGGCCGACGTTGCCCTCCTGCACCAGGTCACCGAGCGGCAGACCGTAGCCCATATAGCCCCGGGCGATGTGGACGACAAAGCGGAGCTGCGAGAGCACCAGCTCGCGGGCCGCATCAAGATCACTGTTGTCGCGCAGTCGGCGGGCGAGTGCGGCCTCCTCGGCCTGGCTCAGCATCGGAACCTGGCCGACGGCCTGGATATAGGCATCCAGACTGCCAAGCGGGCCGGCCAAGCCCAGCTCGCGGGCGTTCGACAGGGACTTCGGGATCAGGCTAGTGGCAGCAGTCATTGATCAACCTCCTTGGCGAGATCTTAGCACTCGACTCCCTAGAGTGCTAAGAGCGGGGCGGGTTCCGCCGGAAACCTATCCCACCTTAGGTTGTATCGCAGCAAGATGGCGGGATACAGCCGTCCACGCGCCGCCCCAGCCGGCCAGAATGCCACCCGCCAGCACGGCCAGCAGGCTGCCGGCACCGGTGCCGCCCAGCTCGAAACTGCTGCCGTAGAGCCCTGCCAGCTGGCTTAACGGCCCGCCGAGCGCCCAGAGCCCGGCCAGGAGGATCAGCGTTGCCGTAAGCCCGCCCAGAACTCCGTACCACAGCCCCAGATACAGGAAGGGCCGGCGTACAAACGCATCTGTGGCGCCCAGCAACTTCGCCACCTCGATCTCTGCAGACCGGTTCTGGATATCCAGGCGAATGGTATTGCCGACGACAATCACGACCGTGGCGATCAGCAAGCCGCCGGTGATGAGACCTAGCCGACGCAGGAAGTCGAGCACCGCGTTTAAGCGTTCTACCCATTGCAGGTCGACCTTCACGAGGTCAACGCCCGGGGCCTTGCCGACCTCTGCCGCCAGTTGCTCGAGGGCCGCGCGGTCGGTGGCCGCCAGCGGTCGGACGACCAGGGTGTGTGGCAGGGGATTCGAACCCAGCGCCGCCAGGGCCCCGGCGAAGCCCGGATCCCTGCTCAGTTCCGCCACGGCCGCGTCGGCCGGGATCAGCCGCACCGTTTCAACACCAGTCGTGCCACGCAGCTCACCGGCCAGCGCCTCCGCACGGTCCAGCCCGACGCCCGGCGCCAGGTACACGGAGAAATCGCGAATATCCGCCCAGCCGCCGGCCAGTGACCGGCCGGACTGCACCAGCACCCCCAGCGCCGCGGGCAGCGCGAGTGCAATGCCAATCACGGTGACTGTCAGGGTCGTGGCCACGGGATTGCGCGACAGTGTGCCGAGCGCACCGATCGCGTTCTGGGCGTGCCGCGTGAGCCAGTTCGAGAGCTTCATAAAATCTGCCCCCCGGCGAGGGCGATCTGGCGGCTGCCGACGTGCTCGACGAGCTGCAGGTCGTGAGTTGCGATCAGCATGGTGGTTCCCACCTCGTTAAGCCGCTTGAACAGGGTCATCACCTCCAGCGCCAGAGCCGGATCGAGGTTCCCGGTGGGTTCGTCCGCGATCAGGACTTTCGGCCGGCTGACAATGGCGCGCGCGATGCCGAGACGCTGTTGTTCACCGGCGGAGAGCGATCGCGGCGGGTAGCGTTCACGGTCGAGCAGACCGACCTGATCCAGCGACGCGCGCACCCGCCGGCCGATCTCGCGCTCGCCGGTGCCGTTGATGATCAACGGCAATGCCACGTTTTCGTAGGCGCTGCGATCATTGAGGAGCTTGTTGTCCTGGAAGACCATGCCGATCTGCCGCCGGTGAGCGGGGATCTCCCGGTCCTTCAGTTTGCCGAGGTTGCGGCCGGCCACGGTGACCGTGCCGCGCGTGGGATGCTCAATCAGCGCGATGAGTTTCAGTACCGTGCTTTTGCCGGCACCCGAACGGCCGGTGAGAAAAACCAGCTCGCCATCCGCCACTTCCAGCGACACGCCCTTGAGCGCCTCGCGGGCGCCGTCGTAGCGTTTGGTGACGTTGTCGAAGCGGATCATCGTGCCGGCGGCGTGGTGCCAGTGAGGGCGGCCGCGAATTCGCCGGCATCGAACACGTCCATGTCGGCGGCCTGCTCGCCGATGCCAATGAAGCGTACCGGTACGGGAAGTTCCCTGGCCAGGGTCAGCAGTACTCCGCCCTTTCCGCCTGCGTCGAGCTTGGTCATGGTGATGCCGGTGAGGCCAATGGCTTCGTGAAACTGTTTTGCCTGGGTGACTGCATTCTGGCCCAGACTGGCATCGAGCACGATCATTGTTTCGTGGGGAGCCGTCGGGTCCAGGCGACGGATCACGCGCACGACCTTCTGCAGTTCCTGCATGAGGTGGGCCTTGTTCTGAAGGCGGCCGGCCGTGTCGGCGAGTACAACGTCGCAACCCCTCGCGCGCGCTGCCTCGAAGGCATCGTAGACCACGGCGGCCGGGTCAGCGCCGGTTTGCTGGGCGATCACCGGCACGTCGTTGCGCTGACCCCAGACCTGCAGCTGCTCAATTGCCGCCGCACGGTAGGTGTCGCCAGCGGCCAGCAGCACGCTGAATCCATCGTCCTTGAGCCGCCGGGCCAGCTTGCCAATCGTCGTGGTCTTGCCGGCGCCGTTGACGCCCACCATCAGGATCACAAACGGCCTGGGACTGTCAGGGATCACCAGCGGCCGGGCTAGCGGCGCCAGAATCTCGGCGAGTGCTTCGCGAAGGACGTGGCGCGCGTCCTCGACTGTGGCCACGTTCCGGCCGCCGGCCTTCTTTCTTACCCGGCGAATGATGTCCGTCGCCGTTTCCAGGCTCACGTCGGCGCTGAGCAAGTGATTCTCGAGCTCTTCGGCCGTCTGGTCGTCGAGCTTTCGTCCCACCATCCAGTCCAGCGCGGAACCGAGCCGGGACCGTGCTGGCGGCGGGGGTGACGGCGGCGTGGTTGCGGCGGGAAGGGCGCCATCCGGCCGGGCATCCGGCGGGGGGTCTGACCCCAGCAGGCGCTCCTTCAGGCGGGCAAAAAAGCCTGGCCGGGAGCGGGTCCCGGCATTGGTGTCCGCTGGCATGTGGGCATGTTAGCTAAACTTTGGCAATGCGTCGCAGACAACCTTCCCCACGCGGTAGCGGAACACCGGGCAGCGTCCGCATCATCGGCGGCCGCTGGCGCGGCCGGCGCATTGAAATCGTCGACGGCGCCGACTTGCGTCCCACGCCAGACCGCGTGCGCGAGACACTGTTTAACTGGCTCATGCCCGTGCTGCCCGGCGCACGCTGTCTGGACCTCTACGCCGGCACGGGCGTGCTGGGGCTCGAGGCCCTGTCGCGTGGCGCGGCCGAGAGCTGGTTCGTCGAGCGAGACGCCCGTGCCGCGGCCGCGATCGAGGCAGCGCTGCGGCGCTTTAACGATCCCGGAACGGGGAGTGGCGACGAAGCCCGGGACGCGGTGATGAGCCGCGTGCTGGCGACGGACGCGAAGCGCTGGCTCGCCAAGCCGCCCCTCGCGACCTTTAGCCTGGTCTTTCTCGATCCGCCCTACGCGGCAAACAACCTGGCCGATTTGTGTACACTTCTTGCGTGTGGCTGGCTTACCGAGCAAGCCACGGTTTACCTGGAAACGAGCCGCAGCCAGTCGTTGCCGGCGCTGCCCGAGGGCTGGCACCTGCACCGTGAATCACAGGCCGGCGACGTCCGTTTTGCGCTGGCTACCATCAGGAGTTTGTGATCATGGGCACCGGCGCCATGTACCCGGGGACGTTCGACCCTATTACCAATGGCCACCTCGACCTCGTGCGCCGGGCCGCCCGGCTCTTTGATCGCGTGGTCGTGGCTGTGGCCGCCAGCCCCAACAAAACGCCGATGTTCACCCTCGACGAGCGCATCACAATGGCGCGCTCCGCGTTTGACGGCACCCGGAACATTACCGTGGACGGCTACTACGGCCTGACTGTCGACTACGGCCGCGAGCATGGCCTCGGCGTGATCATCCGCGGGCTCCGTGCCGTTTCGGATTTTGAGTACGAGTTCCAGCTGGCAACCATGAACCGGCACCTTCAGGCAGAGGTGGAAACGATCTTTCTCACCCCGGCTGAGGAATACACCTTTGTCTCCTCAACCTTTGTGCGCGAAATCGGCGTGCTCGGTGGCGACATATCCTCGTTTGTGCCCCCCGCTGTCGCCGCCGCACTGGCGAGAAAGTGCGCTGAACGCGCGCGCTTGAAGTGATTCTGTGACGCAACTCCTGCACCGCTGCTGTTTGCTCGTCGTCGCCCTGGTCGTCGCCGTGGTCGCCGCGTTGCCGGCGGCCGCGAAGCCCGCGCGCGGGCCGGAACAGGCCGGGATTGCGACGGCGCACCCTCTGGCGACCAAGGCCGGCGAGGACATCCTCGCCGCCGGCGGCAACGCCTTCGACGCCGCCGTGGCCATCAGCGCAGCGCTCGCCGTGGTCGAGCCGTTTGCCTCCGGCCTGGGCGGTGGCGCGTTCTGGCTGCTGCATGAAGCGAAGACCGGGCGGCAGACTTTCGTCGACGCGCGGGAAGTCGCTCCCATTGCTGCGACTCACGACATGTACCTCGACGACAAGGGCCAGCCGCGGCCCGGCGCCACCCTCAACGGCCCGCTCGCCGCCGGAATTCCGGGGCAACCCGCCGGGCTCGTGCATCTCGCCCGGCGGTACGGCCGCCTGCCACTGGCCAAGGTTCTGGCGCCGGCCATCCGCTATGCCGAGGAGGGCGTCGCGGTCACCCGCGGGATGGAGATGGGGCTCCGGTTTCGCAGCAGTACGGCTCGCAACTCGCCGGCATTCGCCGCCACGTTCTTCCCCGGCGGCAAGGCCGTGGCTGTGGGCGACGTGGTGCGCTACCCGGATCTGGCGCGCACGCTCCGGCAGATCGCCGCCGATGGGCACGATGGCTTTTACCGGGGAGCAGTCGCCCGGCAACTGGTGGACGGGGTGCGCACCGCCGGCGGAATCTGGACTCTGGACGACCTGGCCCGCTACGAGGTGCTCGAACGGCAGCCAATCCGGACGCAGTTCCGTGGGATGACGATTGTGTCGGCGCCGCCACCGTCGGCGGGGGGCATCGCGCTTGCGAACGTGTTCAATATCTTAAGCGGCTATGAGCTGGGCGGGCTTGCGCCGGTCGACCGGAAACACCTGATCATTGAGGCGATGCGCCGTGCCTATCGCGATCGCGCCATCTACCTCGGCGACCCGGCATTTGTCAGCATGCCGCTGGAGCGCCTGCTGAGCCCCTTCTATGCGGAAGGCCAGCGCACCTCGATCCTGCCCGATCGCGCCACGCCGAGCACACAGCTGTCCGGTGTCCTCCCCGCACCGGTGGCGGGCACCAACACCACTCACTTTTCCGTGCTCGACCGGGCGGGCAACCGGGTGGGCGGCACGCTCAGCATCAACACCTGGTACGGGTCGGCCTTCATTCCGCCTGGCACCGGCGTTCTGCTCAACAACGAAATGGATGACTTCTCCATCAAGACCGGTGTACCGAACGGTTTCGACCTGATCGGCACTGAAGCCAATTCGGTCGCCCCCGGGAAACGCATGCTGTCGAGCATGTCGCCGACCTTCCTTGAGAGTGAGCGTGGAATCGCGATCCTGGGCACGCCGGGTGGTAGCCGCATCATCAGCATGGTGCTGCTGGCGTCGATGGCCTGGTTCGATGGCGCCAATGCGCAGGAGATGGTGGGCCTGAAGCGCTACCACCATCAGTACTTCCCCGACGCAGTCGCCTACGAAAAAGGCGCACTGACTCCGGATGAAGAGGTTGCCCTCGCGGCCAGGGGACACAAGCTTGAGCCGAGTGCGCGGCGCTACGGCAACATGCAAGTGGTGACCTGGGACTGGGTAACCGGCCGCGTCGAGGCGGCGTCAGACCCGCGTGGTGGCGGCGACGTCACGGTCTACTAGCAAAAAGGTACCGGACCTTAGTTGTTTGGTTTTGTTTAGTTGTTCAAACAACTAAACAAAACCAAACAACTAAGGTCCGGTACCTTTCAGGTCCATTTATCGCTGGCAGCGCGGGCAGTAGTAGCTCGACCGCTGCCCCAGCACGACCTGCTTCACCGGCGTGCCGCACTCCTGGCAGGGTCGGCCCGCGCGGTCATACACGCGCAGACGCTGGGCGAAGTAGCCGGGCTGGCCGTCACCGTTGTAATAGTCGCGCAGCGTAGTGCCACCGGAACGAATCGACTCTGCCAGCACTTCCTTGACGGCCACGACCAGCGCTTCCATACGCGGCAGCGCAATTCGCCCGGCAGCACGGGCCGGGTGAATGCCGGCCCGGAACAGCGCTTCGCTCGCGTAAATGTTCCCTACGCCGACCACGATGTGCGCGTTCATCAGGTGTGGCTTGATCGCGATGGAACGTCTTCGGCTGCGTGCGTACAGGTAGTCGGCCGTGAAGCCGTCACCGAGCGGTTCCGG
>CAZPNN010000014.1:0-3107 GCA_964587605.1 uncultured Chromatiaceae bacterium | reverse complement strand
GCCTAAGGGGGTGTGCAGCGCCAGAAAGTTGTGGGACGGGGGAGATACAGGGCCGCGTTGCCGACGGCTGGAGCGCGCGGTTTCCCGGTAGCGGTGGTTTTGGGGACACCGCCCGCTCGGGGCGTGCTATCCGGAGGCGCTTTGAATCGCCTATGCTCAGGATGCCTGGGGACCTTTTACTTAAAGGCAAATAAGTAATTTGTCCCCGGAAGTCCCTTGCATGATGCGGACGTAACCCTCATGACAGCGCAACGAACCCCGGACCCAATGCGCCGATTTCGCAAGTGGCTGCTGATTTTTGGACTCACGCTTATCGTGCCGTCTGTGATCTGGCTTCTCGGTGGCGCAACGGGCCTGATTCCGACAGATGCAGCCGAAGTCGCCGGGCACTCTGGCATGAGATTCATCGGCGGCATCGCGGTTGCCGGCTGTTTGCTCGCGGCCATAGGCTCTTTGGATAGCTAACTCTTGGAGAAACACAAACACTATGATCAAACAATCCGATGTCTTCATTCTTCTGGCCGTCGCCATCTCGTTTGCGCTGTCCAGCTACCTGTGGTTTTCGGGGCAACGTGATGAGGGGATTTTCACCGCGCTTTGGGTGCCATCCATCCTCTGTTTCGGGATCTACTTCAAGCTGATGGCCCAAGGTAGCGCAAAGCGATGAGCACCCAGACGATAGCCTACTTTGCGATCGGGGTTTTCGTGCTGATGTTGATCGGGCTGTTCCTGACCGCCCGGGAGTTCCACAGGCTGACGGAAGATCCCTCCGTTCGAAAAGATAAGGACTTGCGCCGGTAGTGCCCCGCCTCGTGATTGGCCGCCCGCTCGGGGCGTGCTATCCGGAGGCGCTTTGAATCGCCTATGCTCTGGTCTTTCCCGTGTCGCCGACGCGGCGTGCCTGTCTCAGCCACATGCTCCGGAGGACATCGTGCCGCGCGATCTGGTCCCTGACGACCGCCTCGTCGTGGTCCATGACCGTGCTGGTTCCCGGCTGCCGTTCTCGCGCGGCATCATGGCGACCAGCCTGCTCGCCACGGGCCTGGCCACGGCCGAGGCCTATCGCATCGCGACGTTGCTCTACGAGGCGCTACGAACGGACGGCACGCAGGAGATCGAGGCGGATGATCTGGTGGCGCTGGTGCACACTCTGCTCGCCGAGCAGGTCGGCGAGACCATCGCCGCTCGCTGGCTCGCCTGGCGCCACGCCAAGCGCGTCCGCCGGCCCGTCGTCATCTCCATCTGCGGCGCGCCCGGAGTCGGCAAGTCCACGATCGCGACTCGCTTGGCGGTGCGCTTGGGGATCACGCGCATCGTGACCACCGACACCATCCGCGAGGTCTTGCGCACGGTCATCCCAGGCGCGGTGCTGCCCGAGCTGCATGCCTCGTCCTACGAGCTGGTGAGTCTCGATGCGGCGATGCCGTTCGCCGGTTTCGACCGGCAGGGTGCGGCCGTGGCGGCGGCGACCAACGCCGTCGTGGCCCGGCTGTGCACCGAGCAGCGCTCCACGGTGGTGGAAGGGATCCATCTTGCGCCGGGGCAGCTCTCGCGCACGGCCGCGGGACACCCGACCGACCCGGTCATCATCGAGCGCCTGATCATCGAACCTGACGAGGACATCCACCGCGAGCGTCTGCTGCACCGCTCGCACGCGGAGCCCCTGCGCCGCGGCGCTCGCGGCCTCGCGGAGTTCCCCACCATCCGGGCGATCCAGGACCACCTGGTCGAGCAGGCAGTGACCTGCGAGGTGCCCATCATCAGTCCCACCGGCCTGGCCGATCTGACCCAGTCGATCGTGGATGAGATCGTCCGGCTCACCGCCGAGGACGACGATGCGGGGTGATGACCGGCTCGTTGTGCTGGACGTGCACGGCGTCGTCTTCAGCAACCCTCTGGTGGCCTACCTCGCGGAGATGGCAGGGCGTTACGGCCGGGAAGACTCCGAGGTCCTGCAGGCGTGGTCCACGCGGCTGCGTCGTCCCTTCTGGCTCGGCCAGCTGAGTGAAGTAGAGCTGTGGACGAGCCTGTTCCCAGGCTGCGACCCAGTCGCACTGTCGGCCGACCTCGAAGGGCGCTATGAGGCGGGTCCGCTCTTCCACAGGCTCGACACCATCGGCGATCCCATCTGGCTGCTCAGCAACCATCGCAGCGAGTGGCTGCTGCCGCGCATCGCCCGGTTCGGCCTGGAGGGTCGGTTCGAGCGGGTGTACGTCTCCGACGCCATCGGGTTCGTCAAGCCCGAGCCGGGGGCGTTCCGCTTCGTGCGTGAGCTCGCCGGCGTGCGGACCATCCGCTACCTCGACGACAAGCCGGCCAATGTGACCGTGGCCGCTACGGTCTTCGACGAGGTGCTCGGGGTCGAGCAGGCTGATCAGCTCAGCAGCGCCTCGGTTGCCTAGGCCTGCGATCGCCGGCTGAAACGGCAACCAGAACAACAACAATAAGACGAATGCGTTGTACGCGTGGGCTGTGCGCCCCGGAGGATGATTACCCTCGATCTCTCGCTCGAAAACCTGTACCGGCAGTACTACCGCTGCGCGCTGGCCAGCCACCTCATAAAGAAGGCGGGCTTGACCCTAACCACCGGCCAGACCGGCGCGGTGACGCTTACGCGCTGGCGAACGGCCGGCCCCATTTCCGTCGGGTGCCGCCGCCGCCGACGCCGGTGGAACTCGAGGCGATCCTGACGCGGATCACTAACCGCAGCAGCCGAGTCGTCTGCGGAACACCCTGCCGGCTGCTCAGAGCCGCAGGTCAGGCGTCCGCTTGACTGCCGGTTTCGCCGGCCACGAGGGGCAGAGTCCCTCAATCACCGCCATCAGATCGTCGAGCACCGTGAACGCCTCGGCCGCAGAGACTGCGGGGCGTTGGTAAGCAGCTCGGTGCTCGGCCACGCGAAAGGCAGTCAGCGGCGTGGGTGGGTCAGCGTGCCTTGGCGAGGAGTTCGTCAAGCAGGTCCTCCTTATCAAACAGGCGGAAGTAGTGCCGGACGAGATTGAGGTCCACCGTTTCCCGGTTGGCTTCAAGCAACGCCCGGATATCTTCCAGATCCTGGCTCCGGCGGGGATCGTTGACGAGCCCCTGAAGCTTGAATGCGATCAACC
>CAZPNN010000013.1:0-9065 GCA_964587605.1 uncultured Chromatiaceae bacterium | reverse complement strand
CCTTCGGCGGACTCCAGGTACCCTTTTCGGGCGGCAGGATCGACGGCGGCTCGGTCTTCGGCCAGTACAGGGCGATGACCTTGACCTTCCCCCCGCACTGCTCGCAGGTCTCGATCTCAATCCCGAATACCCGCTTGAGCCGCTGGGACTGTGGTGATGAGTGTGGAGAAGGTGCTGGAGGAGCTGGGGTAGGTGCCGCGCTGATCAGCACGCTTCACAGCGAAGGTGTAAATGGGCGTCGACGCTGGACCAGGCTCGACGGCAGTGGGCTATTCCGTGCGGGTCACCTTCAGCTAATCTTCCCAGACGGCCGTTTTCATGTTCTGGGGTATAACCGTCATTCGTTTCCGCAAGTCTGGCATTGCTGTTGCTGTGCTGCTCACCTTCGGCGCTTTTTCCTTCGCCAGCGGGCAAGGGAAGGCACCGCGGTCGGGAGAGGCCGTCTTCGAGGCCGCCTGCGCGAATTGCCACACCATCGCGCGGATTGAGCAATCGCTCCGAGTGGCGCAGACTCCGGCGGAGTCTTGCGATGCGGCTCGGGGTAGCGCCTGATGCTCGAACGCCCTATCTACCTACGGACGGCGGCTGCCAGTGATCTGGCGACGCCACGCTCTGCCCGGCGCGGGACGTGGCGAAGGTGGATCGGCGCATGGCTGCTGCTCCTGCAAATCTCCTGCGCGGCGACCGACAGCCACACGACCGCGGCGCCACTCCCCTCGCCAGAGCTCGGCACGATCGGCCTCGTGGTCGGGCACCGAGACCCCGAGTACGCGTCCGAAGCATTGCTCGAAGGCAAGGGTGAGGGTGTTGCCGCCGGCGCCGCCGCGGGAGCCCTGAACTGCCTGTCCCTGCTCCAGAGTTGCGACCCGTCGGTGATGTGCGCCCTGCTCGCACTCGTGTGTGTACCGGTCGGTGCGGTCGCTGGCGCCGTGTACGGCGGCGTGACCACGGCGCCCGCGGCGGCCGCGGAGAAGTCGGAAGAGTTGATGCGACATGGCGTCGCCGCGCTCAAGCTCGCCGAAAACCTCCGCAGGTCGGCGCTCGACTACGCGTCGAAGAGCGGATTCGACCTGCAGCCCATCGAATCACCCCCCGCTGCCGAGGGTACGGCCGCCCCGTCGGGCGACGTTGGGGCTACCCCTGGGGTCGATACCGTGCTCGCGCTGAATGTCGAGGACATCCGGGCAACGTCGTATGGCACGAACGACCTGCCAGTCCAGTTCGTCATCCGGGTCACGATGCGGCTCATCGATGCGCATGACGGGCACGTGCGCGACACCTATTCGTATGACCTGGTCGGCCCGAGTCGCCCCGCGAGTGAGTGGCTGGC
Organism: uncultured Chromatiaceae bacterium; assembly: GCA_964587605.1. GTDB lineage: Bacteria > Pseudomonadota > Gammaproteobacteria > Steroidobacterales > SHZI01. Next base: position 7,735 of record CAZPNN010000013.1, on the reverse strand, counting down.
GAACGATGGCGCACTGCTCGAGGCCGAGTTCCACGGAATGCTGCGCGAGTTCGCGGTGAACGCGATCGACGATCTCATGATCTACCGCCCGGCGCCACGCACCGAGGAGGCTCCGAAATCGCAGGGGCTGGTCCCAGGCTACGCGCTCGCGCCGCTGGACCCGCCTCTACGAAGGCGGCTCGTCGGGTTCCACCCCGTGAAGGAAATGCTCTGTGGCGAAGACTACCAGGGCGACCCGACGTGGGGTGGGATCGAACGGTACCGCGTCGGCTCGTTCACGCCCGCGTTTTCCTGGGAATCGCTGCCGAGCGACTTCGACCGCGAAGCCGGCGACGGGCCGGGCCGGATCACGGACCTGCGCTACGACTTTCGGCTGTTCGGCGAGAACGGGTTCCTGCACGAGCGGTTCGGGCTCGACGTCCCGCGCTACGCCCTCGAGCAACCGCTCGCGCCGTGCGCGCAGTACCGCTGGACGGTCCGCGCGCGGTTCAAGCTCGACGGTCGCACGCGCGCGACGGAGTGGACGGGGGGCTACGACATGATCGGCCTCACTGTGGACCCGAGGTGGATCCGCGGCTGGCCCGGCGCGCCCGCTCTGGCGTTTATTCCGAAGAACATGCTGCTGTACTTCCCGATCGTTCAGACACCCGGCGCGGGCGGCTCGCGCTGCAAGTGCCAGTGATAGGTGCGCCGCGCGGGGACCGGAGACGCAGCGGCGGACACACCCCTCGCAGCTCTCGAGATCCAGCTTGAACACCCGCTTCAGCCGTTGACGCGCCCGATGTTTTCCAGCGAAATCCCGTCATGCCACAGGCCATCACCAACTGTTGAAGACATGCCGGTGAGGCTGAGCGCAACCCGCGCCAATTGTGCTACCCCTTGCCGCACACGTCACGAATCCGGGGAACTCCATGCCGTCGATCCTAAGCCCAAGCGAATCCCTAGGCCTTGCCGGTGCCGCTCTCGATAGCCGCGTGCGCCGGGCCGCGGGCCACGTCAGCGACTTGACCTACGCGCGCATCGCCGAACGCTTGCATCAAGATGCGCTGACCAACGAACTGACCTACGAGCGCGACGGCAGGTTCGAGGCGATCCCCATCATGCTACGCCCGCTGCTCGCCATGAACGGACAACTGTCTTACGTCCATCACGTATGCCAGCGCCTTACCGAAGCGTTGAAGCGTCTGCCCTCGCTTTATCTGAACGACGAAAACGTCCGGCGCATCATCGCCATCACACCGGGCGAAGAAGCCTGGCTGCACGACACCTGGACCCCGGCGCATCAACGCAACAACGCCGTCTACGGCCGCCTCGATGCGGTGTGCGACTTCACCGCCGCCGGTTGGCAAGACACGCTGCATTTCATGGAGGCCAATCTCTCCGGCGTCGGCGGCATCAACTATTCGCCGCTTGCCGAGAACCTGGTCATGCGCGATATCATCCCTACCCTGCTCGCCCACGACCCTGCACTGCGCATCGAGCTGCCGCGCGACCAGCGCGACCTGTTCATCCAGGTGTTGATCGATCATTCCCGCGCGCTCAACCGCAAAGCCTGTCGCCTTTGCTTCATCGAACCGAAATACGCCGAAGACGGCATCAATGAGCAATCGGTGTTGAGCGGCTTCCTCGCCAAGCGCCACAATCTCACCATCACCCACGCCGACCCGATCGAACTGCGCATCAAGGACGGCGACGTCTATTACGGCGACGAGTGCGTCGACGTCGCCTATCGCGACTACGAAACCCGCGACCTGATCGAACTGGAAGCCGAGCAAGGCAAACCGCTGGAGGCCATGCGCCTGCTCTTCAAGCAGAACCGCATCATCTCCTCGCTCGTCGGCGACTTCGACCACAAAAGTTGCTGGGAGATACTCACCGACCCGGCCATCGCCGAACAATACTTCAGCGCCGAGGAATGCCGCCTGTTCCGCCGCCACGTGTTATGGACACGCGTGATCGCCGACCGCAAAACGACATTGCCGCACAATGTCGAAGGCGGCCTGCTTGATTTCATCCGCAGCCATCGCGATCAACTGGTGCTGAAGCCGAACCGCTCCTACGGCGGCGAGGGCGTCACAATCGGCGCCTCGACCGAACCGGCTGAATGGGAACGCCTGCTGAACGATGCCGTAACGAACGCGACCGACCCGGAACTGTCCTGGGTCGTGCAGTCGGCAACCGTTCTGCCCGTCGCCGAATTTCCCATCGTGGGAAAAGACGGCCGCGTCTTCAGCGAACCCTTCTATTCCGTCATGGGTTTTGCGTCGACAGAAAACGGCCTCGGCATCATGTGCCGCGTCAGTCAAAAGCAAGTCGTCAACGTCGCCCAGCACGGCGGCATGGCGGCAGTCCTCGTCGCCCACCCGCCCGCCGAATTGCGCATGCCCAAGCGTTCGATGGGCAGAGCGGAAGGAGTCGAAAAGGCTTTGCGCAAGAACATCGCCGAAATCCTTCATCTCGACAACGCCATCGCCGTCCTCGAATGGGACGAGGAAACCGCTCTGCCCTCCGGCGGGCGCGAAGAACGCGGCGAGCAATTGGCGGCGCTCGAAGGCACGCGCCACGCGTTGCTGACCTCCGATCACCTCGGCGACTTGATCGAGGAAGTGGCGCTCGAACGCGAAAACGACAAACGCTGGCGCCGCGAACTCGAGCTGCTGCGCGATCTGCGCAAGAGCGAAATCGCCATGCCGGCCGATCTGGTGCGCGCCTTCGCCAACGCCCGTTCGCGCTCGGCCGGCGCCTGGGAACACGCGCGCGACAAGAACGACTTCAAATTGCTCGCCCCCGCACTCGGCGAAACGGTCAAGCTGCTGCGCGAGTCCGCCAAGGCGCTCGACGCGACCGCCGATCCCTACGACATACTGCTCGATGACTACGAACCGGGCATGACGCGCGGACGCATCGAGCCCGTGCTGAACGACTTGCGCGCACGCCTGGTGCCGCTGGTGCGCGCGGCGACGGACCGGACCTCATCGTGGCCCGCCGGGTTGATGCACGCGCGAAAAGTTCCTGAAGCCAAACAATGGGATCTCGCGTGCGATCTGCTCGCCATGATCGGCTTCGACTTCGCGCGCGGCCAGCTCGACCGCGCCACCCACCCCGGTACGACGGCGGTCGGTTTCGACGATGTGCGCCTCGCGCTACGAACGAAAGACGACGACCTTGCCGAAGCGATTTTGACCACGCTGCACGAAGGAGGCCACGGTCTCTATGACCAGGGATTCGCCAAACACGATCGCGGCACCCTGCTCGCCCAAGCCCCATCGATGGGCCTGCACGAGGCTCAAGCGCGCCTCTGGGAAAACCACGTCGGCCGTGCACAAGAATTCTGGAATTTCTTCTTCCCCAAAATGCGTGCCACCCTGGGCGACAGTGTCATGGGCCTCGACGCCGAGAAATTCTATCAGGCAACCAACCGCGTCGCACCCACGCTCACGCGCGCTAGCGCCGACGAACTGTCCTACCATCTTCACATCTTGCTCAGATACGAACTGGAAACCGCGCTGATCTCAGGCGACCTCGCGATCAAAGACCTTCCGGCGGCCTGGAACGAGAAGAGCAAGAACTTGATCGGCGCCACCCCTGCCACCGATCGCGAAGGCGTTCTGCAAGACGGCCACTGGGCGTCGGGCATGTTCGGCTATTTCCCGACCTACACCCTAGGCAGCCTTTATGCCGCCCAACTGATCGAAACCTACGAACGCGATCACGAACTGAGTGACGAAATCGCCGGCGGTAACTTCAAACCCTTACGCGCCTGGCTCAAACACCACGTCTACGACGAAGGCGATCGCCTGCCCGCGGAAGCCCTGATCACCAAAATCACCGGCAAAGGCCTCGACACCGCCGCCTACTTCCGCCGCATCGAACGGAAATTCACTTAACGATCGCGTTCCCAGAACACAACCGCCATGCGGCATCAACCCACGGTGTGGCTGACTATCCGCGGAATTCCCTGTCCTTCTTCAGGGAAGGATCGTCGGTTAGTGGCTGAGCAGGCTGTCCAGGGCCGTGGCCTCCCGGTCGAGCGTCAGGTGGCTCGAGTCGGAGTTGATCAAGGCCGGGTTGATGAAGATGCGCCCGCCTTGGGCGCGCAGCGCGGCCTGCAGAGACAGGACTTTCCGTTGCTTTTAGCATAGTCGGGCAACTCACAAGGGATAGAAACCCGCTCCCTGATAGATATCGCTGTTGCAGGCCGCGCCCGCCGGCGTGCCGCAGAGCGCGTAGCGCGGGACCCGGTCCTTGTCCCACAGGCCCCAGCCGTCATCGATCCCTTTCCAGGTTTCGTCGAAGGGCTGAAAGAAGAAGACGGTCTTCGGGCCGCCCAGCGTGCGCTCCCAGGCATACACGAGATCGAAATACCATTTCTCGTTCACGGGGTTGGCCGCATAGGTTTCGATTTCCGCGGCTGGATTGGTCTGCCGGGCTTTCCAGCCGGTCTCGCCAACGATGACCGGCAGCGACGCGTCGATCCTCTCGGTGACACCGGCCGCGCTCAGGTACTGGCGTCCCGCCACCTGCTCGAAGGTGCTACGGGCGTTATTGAATGCGGCGTTCATCATCGCCGCCGCCCTCGCCGGGCCGGCGACCGTGCCCGTCTGCCGCCAGTCCCATTGGGTGGTGTAGCTGAACGGGTAGGTGTGGATGGAGACGAAATCGATCAGCCGGAGGATCGGGTCGGACTCGGCGCGTGCGTAGAAGGTGTGGTCGTCGTCCGTCGTTACGGGCTGCGTGACCTGGCTCCGGACGGTCTGGATGTAGCCCTCAAGGCAGGTGATCGGCAGGAAGCCGCGGTAGAACGAGGTCTCGTTGCCGACGCTAACCGTTGCCACGTTTGGGTACTGGCCGGCCAGGCGAATGGCCGTAGTGATCTGGCTCGCGGTGATGGAACTGCTGTCGCAGGCCGCACCGGGGGGAAGACCGTTAAGGAATATCCCGAGCTGGAACCTCAGATCCGGGTAGTTCTCGGCTGCCAGCCTGAGCACTTTCTCTCCCACCGCATCGGAGCCGAAAATCCGCAGCAGGTTGTAGCCCGCGTTACTGACCAGACCGAGGTCCTGCAGCACGTTCGCGTCGCTGGGTACTTCCCCGACGCCGGGCCCACCGGCCCGATAGGCGCTGTAGTTGACGGCCTTGCCCGTGGTGTAGAGATCGGGCAGAGGACGAATACTGAAGCCGGCCGGGGTCACACACAGCACGGCGACGTTGGTGACATTGCCACTCGCCGTGCCTGAATCGTTGGTGACGGTGCACGTCTGTCCGGCGGGCTGCGTCTGGACTGTGACCGAATACGCCGCGCCTGGCGCGACCGAATCCGTGAACGTAAAGGGCCCGTTCGCGGCTGTGCTGAGACTGTTGCCGCCATTGTTCTGAAGAACGACCACACCGGAGAGGCCCGAGATGGTGCCGCCGATCGTCGGGTTTGAAACGCACTCGACGGTGACGCTGGTCACGTTGCCACTCGCGATGCCCGAACCGTTCATGACGGTGCACGTCTGTCCCGCGGGCTGCGCCTGAACCGAAACCGCATATGCTGCCCCGGGCGCCAACAGCGTTGTGAACGTGAATGGGCCGTTGGCGGCGACGGTGAGGTCGTTGCCGCCGCTGTTCTGCAGGGTGACCGTGCCCGCGAGCCCCGTGACAGTTCCGCCCACCGTGACCAACGGCGCGCGCCTCGGTGCGTCGTTGCTGCCCTCGCAGGCCGCGAGCGCCACACTGGCGCAGAGGGTGACCATTGTGGCTCGGTTCATGCTAAAGGGTCGCCGCTTCATGATTTTTGACCATTGTTGAAAGCGCATTCAGACGTTAGCCAACTGCCGCCTCCCGTGTCAATCTGAACTCCCAATGCCCGAACTTGTCATTCCCACCACGCTGACTCTCGATGACTGGAAAAGCTACAGGCGCGGCTGGTCGGCCCGCTGTATGCCCCGTCGAGGCCTCTGGCAGCCCTGGCTGATGGCGTTACTCTCTGGCGTGTGCACAGCGCCACCCCCTAAGCTGAGTCTGCCAGCCCAGGATCCCGGTCGTCCCGGGTCTGGCGGCGGCCGACGGTGCGCGCAATGGGCTGTTGGTCGTGAGTTGAGGGAAGGTAAGGCCAGTATTACCCGAAGTAATCCTTCGGGTCGAGTCCGAAGGCTCCCGGCTCCAGGCCGCGCCTGATCCAGTAGGCCTCGCCTTCACTGTCACTCGCCGGCTTTGCCTTGAGGTCCAGCAGCGCGTGCCGGCTGACTGGTGACTTATTGGCATTGAGCAGCACCATCAGCTTGGGCCGCAGACGGCGCACGCGGTTCTGCTCGATCACCAGGCCGACTTCGCCCGTGTTGAGTTCCACCAGCGAACCCGTCGGAAACATGCCGACCGCCTGCACGAATTGCTCGACAAGCTCCCGCTGGAACGCAGCGCCGGACTGGCTGTTAAGTTCCCGGACCGCGTCGTAGGCAGACCTCGCCGGCGCATAGGGGCGCTTGGTCGTCATCGCATCGAAGCAGTCCACTAGTCCTGCAATTCGACCGAAGACCGGGATGTCAGCGCCGGCGAACCGTTTCGGGTAACCCGACCCGTCGTGGCGCTCGTGGTGATGCTGGATCATGGCGATGACGTCAGCATTCAGTCCGGACGTTTTCTTGACCAGCTCAAGCCCCACGGCGACGTGCTTCCTGACGATGGTCCGCTCCACGTCGTCGAGGCCGTCTGCCTTGGAGAGGATTTGCACGGGCACCTTGGCGTTACCCAGATCGAGCAGCATGCCGCCGAGGGCGAGAGTTTCAAGCCCGGCCCGGTCGAAGCCCAGGTGACGTCCGAGGATCACCGCCCAAACGGCGCTGCCTATCGAGCGTTGCGTGCGGTCCGATTCACGCTTGCGCAGGCAAACCAGCCACGCCATCGCGTCATGGTTGCGGAGAATGCTGTCGATCAGGGGCGCAACTACCGACTTGAGCCGCACGACATCGAGGCCGCGGCCCTGCTGGAACTGTTCAAGCGCATCAGCGAGGACAACGGCAGCTGTGTCATAGGCGAGCATTGCCCGCGGGGCCTCGACGCGGGTGGGTACGGCATTACGATAGTGCTTCGTCTGGAAAAAGCTGGCGATGGTTCCGGTGCGATCAAGCCGTGTGACGGCGTCGAACAGCCGCTGCTGAAAGCTTGGCCGCATGGCGTGCTCCAGACGGGTGGCTGGCGTCGCCAGCGACTTCGCGTACTGGTCTTCCCGACGTCTCGCCGCCAGCACCTGGTCCTTCGGCACGGACCCCCGGGTCGCATCCACATAGACGTGCTTGCAGAAGTGCCGCAGCTGCTTCAGGGCCTTGTCGTCCTGAATCTCGAAGCCCTTGAACAGAAAAGGCGTTTCCAGCCACGGGCGATCGAGTTGCGCTACATACATACCGCACTCGAGGTTGGCAGCATCGATCTTGAGGCGCTTTAAGAGCACGGACACACCCTTGCGGCCGGCGCCCTGCCGGTCGGTACAGGGGGAATGATAATCAGCGGGTTTCGGGATCGTGGGGCGGCGGTCACACTTTCGCGACTGTCAGGCAGAGCACTTGACGCCAGTGCCACCCAGTCCGCAATACCCGGCAGGATTCTTCGCCAGGTACTGCTGGTGGTAATCCTCAGCGTAGTAGAACACCGGTGCCGGCAGGACCTCGGTGGTTATCGCGCCGTAGCCGGCGGCCTTGAGCCCGGCCCCAAAGGCCGTCTTCGAACGTAGCGCCGCGTCGCGCTGTTCCTCATC
>CAZPNN010000012.1:0-2691 GCA_964587605.1 uncultured Chromatiaceae bacterium | reverse complement strand
GGCCTTCGGGTCAACCACCCACACGGCTACCTTGCCGTCGGCGCGGATCAGCGCCGAAGCCGGCACCTCGATTCCGGAGGCCGAGGCGAGCTGCATGCGGCCCGTCACGGTGGTGCCGAGACGCATGGCCGCAGGCGGGTTCTGCAGGCGGACGCGCACTTCGAAGGTGCCGGTCACCGGGTCGGCGCGGGGCGACACTTCACGCACCTTGCCCTGGGCTGTGACCCGCGGGTCGCTGGTGAGCACCACCGTAATGTCGGGATTGCGGGGGGCGTTCTCCTTGATCTGGGCCGGCACGCCGAACAGGGCGTCCCTGGCGCCCTCCCGGGCCACCTGGACGACCATCCGTCCGGCGCCAACCACTTCGCCGGGCTCGGCCCCGCGCGCCGTTACGACGCCCGCAACGTCGGCAAAGAGGCGCGTGTAGCTGAGGCGGTTCTGGGCCAGGTCCAGGCTGGCCTGCACCGCCTCGACCTGGGACTCGGCCGTCTGCAAGAGGGCCACGGCCTGGTCGAAGGCGGAGCGGGACACCGCGTTTTCGGCGACCAGGTCGCGCATGCGCACGTGGTTGTTGCGCGCCTCCACCAGCTGAGCCTGGGCCGCGGCCAGTTGCGCCCGGGCCGCCTGCAGGCCGCTGTCTTCGTTCTGCGGGTCCAGCCGCGCCAATAGCTGGCCGGGGCGGACGGTGTCGCCGATGTCCACGGTCCGCTCGATCAACCGCCCGTCGATCCGGAACGACTGGTTGATCTCGGTCTGGGCCTGCACCGTGCCGGTCAGGGCGACCGTGTCGCCGATCGCGCGGGTCTCGATCGTCGTCACGCGGACCGGGCGCACCTCCGCCGCCGGGCCTTCGTCAGCGCTCCGGCAGCCAGACAGCAGCGTCAGGGAAGCAAGGAAAAGCAGGGCGTTCATTGCGGGCAGAAAACCCATTCGCCGGGTGGCGGATTGGAAGGGCATAGCGTGGCTCCGTGGCCGACGATTCGGATGGTTTCAAAGCGACCCAGACATGGCACCCCCCCCACCGTTTCATAGGAGTTGGGGGCGGCGCAAGCAGAGTGTAAGCTGGAAGGGCAACGTATCCAATGCCACGGAGATTAGTGATGCAACTTGCCCTGACCAAGCGCGTCGAACAACTCGTCGAGTGCGGCTGGTATCCGGAGACGACCACCGAGACCACGGCTTCTCTCGTCGGAAGACGCCCCTTCAGCTGGTGGCTGTTCCTGCTGGTGATCATCGTATTGCCGGTCTTTGGGGGCATCGTCTATCTGATCTTCTGGTTTCTCACGTCCCGGGCGACGGTCTTCCTCCATCAGGAGGGCGATGCCGTTGTCGAAGCGGGTGATCTCTGGCTGGTACGAAGCCAGGAGGCGCGCCGGGACGCCTTCGTCGCTGAGCAGCGGGCCGTCAAGGAGCGGGGGTTTCTCACGGTCATGTGGCCCAAGCTCCTGGCGTTCCTAATCCTGATGATCGCCTGGGTCTTCTTCCTTCGCTGGTACTTCTAGCGCCTCATTTCGGCAGGCGGCTCGATGTACCGGCGAAGCGCCTGGATCCTCATCGGCATCAGCGTGCTGGCGGTGGTTGCCGCATGGCTGGTTCCGGCCATGCCCCAACCGCTTGCCTACCACGACTTCGCCGATCATCGCGAGATGTTCGGCATCGAAAACTTCCTGGATGTGGCATCCAATATCGCGTTTGCACTCGCCGGCATTGCCGGACTGGTGGTGACGCTGGGCCAGCGGGGCCAGTTTCAGTACCGCAGTGAGCGGTGGCCGTACGTCATCTTCTTCGTGGGCGTGCTGCTTACGGCAGCGGGATCTGCTTACTACCATCTGGCCCCGGACAATGAGACGCTGTTCTGGGACCGGTTGCCCATGACCGTCGCTTTCATGGCGCTGGTTGCCAGCCAGATCGTCGATCGCATCAACGTCCGCGCGGGGCTTGCCGTCCTGCTCCCGATGCTGCTGTTGGGAGCAGCATCGGTATTCTACTGGCGGGTGACGGAACGCGCCGGCGCGGGCAATGTCATGCCCTACGGAATCCTGCAGGGCTATTCGATGGCCATCCTGCTGATTCTGGCGGTGCTGACGCCTTCCCGGTATAGCCTGGGCCACTACCTCTACTGGGTCTTCGGCTGGTATTTGCTGAGCAAGTTTTTCGAAACTTTCGACCTGGAGCTGATGGGCCTGGGTCACATAGTCAGCGGCCACACGCTCAAGCACCTTGCGGCAGCAATCGCCCCAGCCGCCGTCTGCCTGATGTTGACCCGCCGGACACTGATCGCCCCGGGCTCGTCGGTGCCGCAGGCGATCAGGCCGGCAGCGAGCGATTCCAGCGGCGCAGGATGACCCGATAGCCGAGCGCGCCGATCAGGCCCGTACCAATGAGCACGAGCCCCAGCTGCACCAGGCGCCAGAACACATGGTCCACCAGCGACTCCACCCGTTCGGTTGCCCGGCCTGACAACTGGGTCAGCGCCGGAGCCTTGGTGTCGACCTGACTGATCAAGACCTGGAGTTGCTGGGCCGTCTCGCCGAGCTGGCGTAGCGTCTCCGTGTATTTCGTGATGTCGAAGGGTTGCCGGTTTGATGGCGTGGTTGCCGACGATGCGGCGGGTTGGAAGCGCGCCATCAGCGCATCCAGCGACGTAATCGTTCCCTGGACTGAATCGGAGGTGGCGGTGCCGGCCTCCAG
>CAZPNN010000011.1:0-3483 GCA_964587605.1 uncultured Chromatiaceae bacterium | reverse complement strand
AAGCGCTCCTTGAGACCCACATGGGGCATCAGCCGACGCTCGGCGCTGTTGTAGTTGTTGCTGTAGGCCCACTCGTGCATGCCCATCTTGGAGGTGTGCAGATTCATGCGATCGGGCAGGCGGTCCGTGACAGGCTCGCCCTGGCAGTGCTTGTGCATCGATATCGCCGCCTGATGCCCGTGCTCGACCGCCCAGATGATGTTCTTGGGGCCGAAGGCCGAATCACCGCCAAAGAACAGGCCCGGGCGCGTTGATTCGAAGGTCTTTTCGTCCACTTTGGGCACGTCCCACTTGTCGAACTCGATACCAAGATCACGCTCGATCCAGGGGAAGGCGTTTTCCTGGCCAATCGCCAGCACGATCTCGTCAGCGGGCAGGATTTCCTCGCCGACGACGCGCTCGGCCGTAATCCGGCCCTTCCCATCGAAGTCGTACTCCATGACGTCAAAGAGCATGCCGCGGAGCTTGCCGCCTTCCGTGACGAAGGCCTTCGGCGACCGGTTGATCACGATCTCGACGTTTTCCTCTTCAGCATCGTCCAGCTCCCAGGCCGAGGCCTTGAAGAACTGGCGGGGCTTGCGCGCCGTCACCTTGACGCTCTTCGCGCCGAGGCGGAGCGAGGTGCGGCAGCAATCCATGGCGGTGTTGCCGACGCCGATGATCAGGACCTTCTCGCCAATCGACTTGATGTGCTCGAACGCGACCGACTCCAGCCAGTCGATGCCGATGTGCACGCGCGCCGCGTCGTCGTAGCGGCCGGGGAGCTTCAGCTCCTTGCCTTTCGGCGCGCCGGTGCCCACGAAAATGGCGTCGAAGCCCTCGGTGAGCAGCTTTTTCAAGCTCTCGATCCGGTGACCGAGCTTGAGTTGCGCGCCCATGCCGACGATGTCGTCAATTTCCCGGTCGAGCACTTCGGCTGGCAGGCGGAACGACGGAATATTCGATCGCATCAGCCCGCCCGGAACCTTAAGGCCCTCGAATATCACCACCTCGTAGCCCAGAGGGAGCAAATCGTTCGCCACGGTGAGCGATGCCGGTCCGGCACCCACGCAGGCCACGCGCTTGCCGTTCTTCTTCGCCGGCGCCTTCGGCAGCCGGTCGGAGTAGTCGTCAGCGAGGTCGGCTGCCACGCGCTTCAGGCGGCAGATGGCCACCGGCTTGTCTTCCACGCGTCCGCGGCGGCAGGCCGGCTCGCAGGGCCGGTCGCACACCCGGCCGAGAATTCCGGGAAAGACATTTGATTCGCGATTGAGGAGGAAGGCCTCGGTGTACTCGCCCTGGGCGATCAGGCGGATGTAGCCGGGCACGTCAGTGTGCGCGGGGCAGGCCCACTGGCAATCGACCACCTTGTGGAAGTAGTCGGGATTCTTGATGTTGGTCGGCTGCATGCTGCTACTGGCGGAATCACGGGCGCACGCCCGACCTTGAATTTTGCAGGTGATTATACATAGCCATCCCCCGCGGCAAATCGTCAGTTGACGGGCCCCGGTGCTTAAGTGAAACAATGCGGCGAAATGAGCACAACCACTCCCGAGACCCCGGCCCCGGATCGCTACGGCGCCCTCGCCCTCCAGTTCGCCACGGCCTGCGTCAACGACTGCCGCAATCGTGATGCGGCCCGGCAGCGAATGGGGGAAAACCTGGCCCGGGTTGGCGCGTCGGTGGCGGCCAGCAAGGGCTTTATCCGGCAGTACAGCGGCATCGAGACGAAGCTGGTGGTGCTCCCGGAGTACTTCCTCACGGGCTTCCCGCTGGGCGAATCCGTCCCCGACTGGAGGGACAAGGCGGCCCTTACGATCGACGGGCCCGAGTACCGGGCCCTTGCGGATATCGCCGCCAGGTCTGACGTCTATCTGGCGGGCAATGCCTACGAAGTCGACCCCCATTTCCCGGAGCTGTATTTCCAGACTTGTTTCATCATCGCCCCGAGCCGGGAAACCGTGCTGCGGTACCGCCGGATGATTTCCCTGTCCGCGCCCACGCCCTACGACGTCTGGGACCGTTACCTGGAGATCTACGGCCTCGACGGGGTATTTCCGGTGGCCGACACGCCGATCGGCCGGCTGGCCGCCATCGCGTCGGAAGAAATCCAGTACCCGGAGATTGCCCGGTGCCACGCGATGCGGGGCGCCGAGGTGTTTGTTCACCCCTCCAGCGAGGCCGGCAGCCCGTCGGTGTCCACCAAGGAGATCGCCCGGCGGGCCCGCGCGGCGGAGAACCTGGCGTATGTCGTGTCCGCCAATTCAGCGGCCCTGACCCACATTCCGATTCCTGCCGGGTCGACCACCGGCATGTCGAAGGTGGTGGACTACCAGGGTCAGATCCTGGCGGAAGCCTCGCCCGGCGGCGAGTCGATGGTGGCCTATGCCACGATCGATCTGGCCGCACTGCGCGCCTGCCGGCGCAAGACGGGGCTGACCAATGTGCTGGTGCGTCAGCCCTTGCAGGCCTACGCGCAAAGCTACCAGGAAACGGCGTTCCACCCGGCGAACCTGCTGCTCGAGGGCGGCACGGTGCGCGTACCCGAGCGGCGGGAATTCAACGAGTGGCAGCGGGCCGATATCGAGCGGCTCGTGAAGCGCGGTCTGCTCTAAAACAAGAAACCCGCCGAAGCGGGTTTCCTGTTGCAACTCAGGGAGAGCGTGGGTCAGGCAAAGCGCGGATCAGGCGATGATTTTCCGCCGCGCGAAGCCCAGCAGGCCAAAGGCCGAACCGAGCAGCCAGACGGCGGCCGGCACGGGAACGACCGGAATTTCGGTGCCATCACCGCCAAAATAGGCGCTAGTCTCGCCACCCACCGGGGTCATGCCCGCCACATGCGCGGCGAAGTAGTACGTGCCCTGCGCACCGCCGGGGCCGTCCACCGCGTAATCGGTCAGGACATCACCCAGGATTCCTGTGATGCGGAAGGAGAGCGGGTTCTGGCGATTATCGCCAGTGCCGTCCTCGCTAACCTCATAGGCGCCAAAACCGTCGAGGCTTCCGCTGCCCGTCGTCCAGCCGACCGGGTCAACGATGTTCGCCGCCGTCAGTGTTTGCGTCGAATTGAAACCGAACCGCTGGATACCGAAATTGGGACCTGCGGAGATGGTGAGGGATGCCAGCGGCGTTACCAGGAACTCGATGTCACCCGGATCCGTGATGCTGTCAAAAATCGTCACCGAAAGGTAACTGGTGCCGTCGGGCCAGGAGGTCTCCGTATTACTCTGGTTCATGTAATAAGTGACAGACGCCGCGTTGGCCAAGCCAGCACCGAACAGAGCCAGCGTGGCGAGAACCACCCGAATCGCAGAGATTCTATTTTCCGTCGTCATGATTATTTTCCCCGAGAAGTATGCTTTTTTTTACTCAAAACCTGCTCTTTTGAGTCAGTTGTTCTTTTAAGTCGCCCCGCGCAACTTGGGGGAACCGTACTCCCGATCCGATGATGCTGTCCAATGATTTAATCGGGTGGCCCCGACCCGGCTTTACGTTCTGTTAAAT
>CAZPNN010000010.1:0-2898 GCA_964587605.1 uncultured Chromatiaceae bacterium | reverse complement strand
GTACCGCGAGATGGTCAAGAGCGAGATCGCCGATCTCAAGAACCTCGCCGGGCCGGCGGGCGGTGCGATCACGGCCGGGGCGTTCCTCGCCGCTTTCGTGGGCGACACCCCCTTCGTGCACCTCGATGTCGCCGGCACGGCCTGGGTGGACAAGCCGGCCAAGCCGTACGAGAGCCACGGCGGAACCGGCGTGGCGTGCGCCTGCTCGCGCAGTTCTTGAAGGATTGCCCACAGTCGTCTCTCTCGCCTTCCCCGGAGCCTGCGGGCTTCCGGGACGGCGACTAAATTCGTCATTCCGAAGAAGGGTGGAGGCAAGCATGACCGCAACAGATACAGCCGATCCGGGCCGGCGCTCGTTCATGGACAAGCTGCTGGACGTCGTCGAGCGGATGGGCAACAAAGTGCCTCATCCCGTTCTCATGTTTTTCTACTTGATGATTGGCGTGATCGGCCTTTCGGCGATCCTGTCGCTCCTGGGGGTCAGCGTCACCGAACAGATCGCCGTGCCGGTGCCGATGGCGGTGACGCCCAACTTCTACGAGGATGTCAGCCAATACACGCTGTCGGGCCTGGGTACTCGCGATGTCGAGTACGAGATCAGGGAACAGACCATCGCCATCAGGAGCCTGCTGAGCATCGATGGCATCCGCTTCCTGTTCACCTCCTTCGTCCCGAACTTCCAGGGCTTCGGCGCGCTGGCTGTCACGCTCATCGCCATGATGGGTGCGGGCACGGCCGAAGTGGCCGGGCTGATGGCCGCCTTGATCCGCAAGCTGGTCAAGGTCGCCCCGCGCGCGGTGATTGCCTACCTGATCGTCTTCGTCGGCACGCTCTCGAGCGTGGCATCGGACGCGGGCTACCTGATCCTGATTCCGCTGGGAGCGGCGGCCTTCCTGGCCGTCGGGCGGCACCCGATTGCCGGCCTGGCCGCCGGCTTTGGCGGCGTCGCCGCCGTCTTCATGGCCAACCTGGTCCCGACGCCCACGGATGCCATGCTCTTCGAGATCACCAATGAAGCCATCGCCCTGGCCGGCGGCGCGCCGATCTCCATCACGGCCGACTACTACTTCCAGGCCGTCTCGGCCATCCTGATGACCTTGGTCGTCGGGTTCGTGATCGTGCGCGTGGTCGAGCCGCGACTGGGCAAGTACGATCCGGCGCAAGCGGGCGATCCCGCACAGGCCGCCGCAGCCGATGCGGTCGATCCGGTGCTCGAGGCTCGCGGCCTGCGCCGGGCCGGACTGGCCTTCCTGGCCGTGCTGGGCCTCGTCCTGCTCGCCACCCTGCCGCCGGGTGCGCCGCTGCGCGATCCTGCCACAGGCGCCATCATCGGCCAGACGCCGTTCATGAGCAGCCTGCTGTTCATCGTGATGTTGTGCTTCCTCGTCCCTGGCGTGGCCTATGGCTCGGCAGTCAACAAGTACAAGGGGCCCAACGACGTGATCGCCGCAGTGGTCAAGACCTTTTCGGGCCTGAGCGGCCTGATCTTCATGCTCCTGATGATCAGCCAGTTCATCGCCTACTTCAACTACTCCAACCTGCCGGCCGTCATTGCCACCTCACTGGCCGACTGGCTGGGCCAGGCAGGCATTCCTGCCATCCCGCTGTTGGTCGGCTTCGTCCTGGTGATCGTCGTGCTCGACTTCATCATGCCGGGCTCGCTGGCCAAGTGGGCGATCTTCGCACCCATCTTCGTGCCGCTCTTCATCCGGCTGGGCGTGCCGGCGCAGACCGTGTTCGCCGCCTACCGCGTCGGCGACTCGCCGGTCAACACGCTCACGCCGTTGATGGTGTACTTCCCGGTGATTGTCGGCTTCGCCCAGCGCTATCAGAAGAACACGGGCGTCGGCTCGCTGGTGGCGCTGATGCTGCCCGTTGCGGCCGCCGTTCTTGTCAGCTGGTTGAGCCTCCTCATCCTGTGGGTCGTGTTGGGGATCCCGCTCGGGCCGGGGTATCCGGTGCGGTTCTAGAAGTTACCGTGAGGGCGACCGCAGGTCGCCTTCACCGCCGGCTGGCAGAAGAGAAGAGAAGATGGAGCATCGAGTCAGGCGGTTGCGAGCGGCCCTGGCAGAGAGAAATCTGCCGGGCCTACTCGTCGGCGCGCCGGTCAATCGGCGCTACCTGAGCGGCTTTACAGCCAGCTACGGCTGGCTGCTGATCACGCACACCAACGCCTTTGTCCTGACCGACAGTCGCTACTTGATCCAGGCGGGCCGCGAGGCGCCCGGTTTCGCTGCGCGCCAGATCATCAACCCGGGCAAGACACTGCCAGACGTCGTGTTGGAGCTGTGCCAGGAATGTGGGCTGGACCGGCTGGCGTTCGAGGCCGGCCACACCACGGTCGCCGATCATGGTCGTCTCGCGGCGGGCCTGGGCGATGTGGTGGCGCTGCAACTGACCGAAGGCCTGATCGAAGATCAGCGCATGGTCAAGGACGAAGCCGAGATCGCGGTGATGCGCCGAGCCATCGCCATGACCGATGCAGTCATGGCGGCCGTCGCACCGCAACTGCGCCCCGAACATACGGAGAGCCAGGCCGTGTGGCTGTTCGAGCAGGCGCTGCGCGAGGCTGGCGCCGAAGGCCCTTCGTTCCCGATCATCGTGGCCGCCGGTCCCAATGCCGCGCTGCCCCACCACCGACCGGGAGATGACCTGTTGGGCGAGGGTCAGACCATCATCATTGACATGGGCGCGCACCTCGACGGCTACAACGCCGACCTGACGCGCACGGTGGTGATTGGCCAGCCAGACGAACGGTTCTGGACAGTCTACGATACGGTATTTGAAGCGGAGCAGCGGGCCATCGCCGGGGTACGGCCGGGCGTGCGCGCCCACGAGGTAGACGCGATCGCGCGCGATCTGATCACCGTCGCAGGCTATGGCACCCACTTCGGCCAC
>CAZPNN010000009.1:0-7056 GCA_964587605.1 uncultured Chromatiaceae bacterium | reverse complement strand
GATAAAAAGGCCACCGGCGCGAGAGCGGAATCCCGCCATTCGAGCTCGCCAACACCAGCATCCCGGTTCCCACGTGCAAAGAACAACCGAATATCGCACTACGCCGACCGCGCGGTTTCCAAGCGCCGGTTCATGCAGCTTGCTCTTGCTGATCCTCATGTACTGTGCGGCGTCCGCGCCAGCGCGGGCGCAGGAGCGCCCGGGCGAGCCGTTCGACCGCAGCCTGCTCCTCGCGCGCGCGGCAGATCTGGCGCGCGCGCCGTACGTCGAGCCCAGACGGTCGGTCGCCGCATCACCGTTGAGCTACGACCAGTATCGAGCAATTCGTTTCAAAACCGCGGCGTCGATCTGGGCGCGCGAAAATCGCACCTTCACTCTCGATCTGCTCTACCCCGGCTTCATCTTCGAGACGCCGGTAAATATCCACCTCGTCGTCGGCAGAATGGCGCGCCGCGTGATATTTACCAACCAGGTGTTCGATTTCGCGCCGGGTACGCCCCAGGTTGACGCGACCGAAGACGCCGGCTACTCGGGCTTTCGCGTTCGAGCGCCGCTCAATCGCAAGGATTACCTCGACGAATTTCTCGTTTTTCAGGGCGCAAGCTATTTCCGCGCCGTCGCGCGCGGCCAACTCTACGGTATTTCCGCGCGCGGTCTCGCAGTGAGCACCGCTCAGCCAGAGGGAGAGGAGTTTCCGGTCTTTTCTGATTTCTGGATCGAACGACCGCCGGAAGCCGCCGGGAATCTTGTCATTCACGCGCTTCTGCAAAGCCGTTCCGTCGTCGGCGCCTATAAATTCACCGTCACGTCGGGCGACGACACCGCCATCGACGTCATCGCGACTTTGTTCCCGCGCGTGGAACTGAGAGCCTTCGGCATCGCGCCGCTCACGTCGATGTTCCTCTTCGATGCCTCGAATCCTGCGCGTTTTGACGACTATCGCAACGCCGTTCACGATTCCGACGGCCTCCAAATACTCAACGGCCGCAACGAGCGCATTTGGCGACCGCTCGCGAATCCGCGCACGTTGCAGGTCTCCTCGTTTCTTGATGCCGGACCGAAGGGCTTTGGATTGGTGCAGCGCAAGCGCCAGTTCGACGACTACGAGGACGCCGAAGCGCTCTACGATCGACGGCCGTCGGCCTGGGTCGAGCCGCACGGCGACTGGGGCCCCGGGCACGTGGACCTCGTCGAGATCCCCACCGATCGCGAGATTCACGACAATATCGTGGCCTTCTGGCAGCCTGGCGCGCCGATTCCGGCCGGGCAAAGCGCGGAATTTGCCTACCGGTTGCGATTCACGGCGGAACCGCTTGATGACTCTCTGGCGCGCGTCGTCGCAACGCGTACCGGGAAAGCACTGCAAGCAGAGAGCGAGCGCTCCTTTGTCGTCGACTTCAAGGGTGTGGGCACACCGCCGGACGATCTCATAGCGAATGTCTGGACCTCCGGCGGCAAAGTGCTGGACGCACGCGCCGAAGCCGTGACGCAAGCCGGGGTATATCGTGTGAGCTTCGAGCTCGATCCGGGCCGCGAGAGCCTCATCGAGTTGCGGGTGGCAGTAAGGTCGAAAGACGCGCCGTGGAGTGAGTCATGGTTGTATCGGTGGACGCGATGAGTGCGCGAAATTCTGCGCCGGTGCCTCCGGAAGCGCCGCTCGCAATGCCGGTGCAGGATCTCGCGCGCTGCCATGTGGCTCGTCAGGCTGGCTTTGCGGGGTTCAAGACGCTCACGGCGCGCCTGCTGGCGTTCGGCGGCGCACTGGCGCTCACGGTGTACGCGACGCAAGAGATGATTGCCGTGGTATCCGTCAGCGAGGTTTCGGCGTTGCAGTGGCTCATGGTGGTGCTGTTTTCGCTTACCTTTGGCTGGATTGCGCTGGCGGCCGCTGCGGCTGTCACTGGCGTGTTCTTTGGCGGCACCCGGCGGCGCGCGGCGGCTGATCTGCTCGTCACGGAGCGCACGGCGCTAGTCATGCCCATCTGCAACGAGACTCCGGCAGCGAGCTTCGCGGCCTTGCAGGCCATGGCCGAGGGGCTCATCGAAAGCGAGGTGAGCGGGTTCGAGATCTTTGTGTTGTCGGACACGACCAACCCCGACATCTACGCGCAAGAGACCGCCGCCTTTTATGTGCTGCGCGAAAAGCTTGGCGAAAATCTGCGCGTCTGGTACCGGCATCGGTCCGAAAACGTCGGCCGCAAGGTCGGTAACATGCACGACTTTGTCACGCGCTGGGGCGGCAGCTACGATTTCATGATCGTGCTCGATGCCGACAGCGTGATGGCGCCGGAGACGCTCGTCACCCTGGTGCGCGAGATGGCGGCGGATCCGGATCTCGGTCTCCTGCAAACCGTGCCGAGGCTCTGTGGTGGCGAGACCCTGTTCGCGCGGCTGCAACAGTTCGCCGGCGCCATCTACGGGCCCATCGTCGGGCGCGGAATTGCGGCCTGGCAGGGTAACGACGGTAACTATTGGGGGCACAACGCCATCATTCGCGTGGGTGCCTTCGCCGCCGCAGCCGGCTTGCCGGTGCTGCCGGGCAGGAAGCCGTTTGGCGGCCAGATCCTTTCTCACGATTTCGTCGAGGCGGCGCTTCTGCGCCGCGCAGGCTGGGCCGTGCGGATGCTGCCGACGCTTGGCGGCAGCTGGGAGAACAGTCCGCCGTCGCTGCTCGACGTCGCCGCGCGCGACCGGCGCTGGGCGCAAGGCAACATTCAGCATCTCGCGTTGCTCGGCAGCCGCGGTTTCACCTGGTCGAATCGCGTCCACATGCGTCTCGGCGTCATGAGCTACCTGGCATCACCGCTCTGGTTTGCGCTCATCGCTGCGGGTTTGGCCACGACAGCGCGCATTGCGAGCGCGCAGCTCGAGTATTTCACTGACGAGATGACGTTATTTCCGCTCTGGCCCCGGTTCGACAGCGAGCGCATGATCGAATTGTTCATCCTCGCCATGGCGACGCTGCTGACGCCAAAGATTCTCGGCGTGCTGCGCGCGCTGGTCGACCGCGAGATCTGGCGCACGGTGAACCCGCTGCGCGTAGTGCTCGGCGCCGTGGCCGAGACCGTGCTCTCGGCGCTCTATGCGCCAATCATGATGATGATGCAGACGCGGCAGGTGGCCGAGATATTTCTCGGGCGGGACTCGGGTTGGGCCACGCAGAGCCGCAAACGTTCGAAGACGCCCTGGGCCACGCTGATTCGGCGGCACTGGTTGCAGATGTCGGCCGGTTTCGCCGTGACGTGGGCGCTGCTGTACTTGTCGCCCCCGCTTCTCGCCTGGATGGCGCCGGCTCTTGCCGGGCTTGTTTTCGCCCTGCCGCTGTCGCTCGCGAGCGGGAGCGTACGGGTGGCACAGGTGTTGCGTTTCTTCGGCTTGCTCACCGTGCCGGAGGAGGTGACGCTACCGCCGGTCATCGCGCTGCGCAACGTGTGCCAGGCGCGCATGGAGGAACACATCGCCGGCATCACCTTCGAGGGGTTGATCGGCAATGAGCTTGCACGGCAGCGCCATTTTGCGGTGGCGCTGCCACACGCGGCGGCGAAGCGCGGCAGGCCGAATGTCATACTCATTACCGCGCGGGCCAAGCTTGCCGACGCCGAGACGGTGGGCGAGGCGCTTGCCTGGCTGACGCCGCCCGAGCGCCTGGCCGTGCTCAGCGATAGAGAGCTCTTCGCGGCGCTTGCGCGGCTCAGGGACCCCCGCGTGCCCAACCGGCCCGCGATTCGTTCCGCGTAGGGCCGGGACGGCCCGGGGCGCAACACGGCCCGCCCGGGGAAGGCTACCGGGAGGGGTTTTGTTCATCCTTATCTCAAATAATTCTGCTTCACGGTTTCCAGTCCACCGCGAAATCCGCGAGGTAGTCGTCCACGGCCGCGCCCACGGTCGGGTGGAAGACCCCGGGGCCGAAGTGCTCGAGCAGCTCAAAGCGCTTCAGCTTGTCCTTGACCGGATCCTTCATCTCGGCAAAGTGGAGTTCGATCTGCGACTCCCGAAGGGTCTGCTCGAGTTCGGCGAGGATGTCCGCCGAACTGACGTCGATGCTCGTCACCGGTTCGGCGGCCACGATGATCCGTCGCACGGGCGTTGGTGAGCCCGCGACCGCCTGCAGGACCCGTTCCTGAAACAGCTCGGCATTGGCGAAGAACAGCGGCGCATCCCAGCGGAACAGGACCAGGCCCGGTACGAGGCGCGCCGCGGGATAGCGCTTGATGTCGTGGAAGCCGCGGACACCGTCCACCCGGCCGAGCACCGCAAAGTGCGGCCGCCAGCCGTCCCAGAGGAACTCGACGACCGCCACGACGATGGCGAGGCCAATGCCGGGAATTGCGCCGAGCGCGGCGACGCCGGCGAAGCACCCGATGGACAGCCAGAATTCCCAGCGCTGGATGCGGAAGATACGGCGCAGGTCGGTGAACTCGAACAGGCCGATGGCCGACGCGATCACCACGGCCGCCAGCGCGCTGGTGGGCAGGTTGCGCAGCAGGTCCGGCGCCAGCACCAGCAGCAGGGCGACTGCCACCGCACCGACCACGCCGGTGAGCTGGGTTCTGGCGCCGGCCGCTTCCGCGACCGGCGTGCGCGAGGAACTGCTGCTGATCGGGAAGCCCTGGAATAATCCGGCGGCCAGGTTGGCCACCCCCAGGCCAACCATCTCCTGGTTGGGGTCCACATAGCTGCGGGTCCTGGCGGCGTAGGTGCGCGACAGCACGCTGGTGTCGGCGAACGACACGAGCGCCACGGCACAGCCGCCGATCACCACGGTGCCGAGATCCGCCAGCCCGATCCAGGGCAGCATGAACGCGGGCAGGCCCTGGGGCAGCTCACCGAGCACCTTCACGCCGGCGCTCGCGCCGAGATCCAGCATCCCGACCGCGATGGTGGCGCCCACCACCGCAATCAGGAGGCCCGGGATGCGCGGCCAGGGCTTGAGAAGCAGTATCGCCGCGAGCGTGCCCGCGCCGATGGTGAACGCGGTCCCGTTGGCCGCGCCGCCGAGGACCGACTGGCCCACCTGCCAGAGGTCGCGCAGCGGTCCGCTGCTGTCGATCGACACCCCGAAGAGCTTGGGTAACTGGTTGACGATCACCACGAACGCAATGCCGTTCATGTAGCCGTAGCGGATTGGCTTGGACAGGAGCTCGGTGATGAATCCCAGGCGCAGGACCCCCGCCAGGATGCACACCACCCCCGATACCACAGCCATCAGGCCGGCGATGGCGATGGCGCGCTGCGGGTCGCCGCCCGACAGGGGCAGCACGATGGCAAGGATCAGCGCCGCCAGCGAGGAGTCCGGGCCCAGCACCAGGATGCGGCTGGGACCAAACAGCGCGTAGGCCAGCAGCGGCACGATGGTGGCATACAGGCCGTAGATGCCGGGGACCCCGGACGCCACGGCGTAAGCGATGCCGACCGGCACCAGCATCGTGGTCAGCACCAGACCGGCCACGACGTCGTGGGGCAGCCAGGCGAGTTCGTAACGGCGGGCCGTCTGCAGGCCCGGCAGCCAGCGCCTCCAGCCGGAAGTGTCGGCCGTCAGCGGGCGCGCGAGGCGACCCGGTTCAGGGTGTGAATTCGGGGTCAGACTGCTATTTCCTCTCATAGTACGACCGCGGTGCGGGCTGCGTTCCCAAATGGTGCGCAGGCGGCCAGCAATTCCGGCACCGTTTGTCTGCGCGGCGCTGACTCACCCGGAGGTCGTGGACCATGCGAACCCTGCTCAAGATAGTTGCCGCGCTGCTGGTCCTCATTGTCGCCGGCGGGCTCATCTATATCTACGGCATCCTCCCGCGCCAGCGCCCGGCCCCGGACTTCAAGGTGGATGCCACACCTGCGGTGCTTGAGCGGGGCGAGTACCTCGTCAAGCACGTGCTCCTCTGCAACGACTGCCACTCTGAGCGCGACTGGACGCTCTACAGCGGTCCCGCCAAGCCACCGCTCGGCGCCGGCCGGCCGTGCATGGACCAGAACACCAAGGCCGTGGGAATCAACTTCGGGACGGGCGGCTTCCCGGGCCGGCTCTGCATCCGCAACATCACGCCCGACGTTGAGTCCGGCATCGGCGGGTGGAGCGACGGCGAGATCGTGCGCGCCATGCGCGAGGGCGTGAGCCGGAACGGTGAGGCGTTATTTCCGATCATGCCGTGGTTCATGTACCAATCGCTCTCGGATGAAGACGCGGCCGCCGTGATTGCCTACCTGCGCGCCCAGCCCCCCGTGAAGTCCTACTACCCTGCCCGGATCCTCAACTTCCCGCTCAATATCATCTTCCGTTTCTACCCGAAGCCGCTGGACGGCCCTGTGCTGGCCCCGCCGCGCAGCGACACTGTTGCCTACGGCCGGTATCTCACCAAGATTGCGCGCTGCGAGTTCTGCCACACGGCGCGCATCCGCGGGCAGGTCGAGCCGCTGCCCGGCAGGTTGTTTTCCGGCGGTGTGCCGTTCGTGATGGGCACGAGGACCCAGTACTCGAAGAACCTCACCCCGCACCCCACCGGCCTCGGCGACTGGACGAAGGAGATCTTCATCGGGCGCTTCCGCCTGCATACCGTGCCGTTCGCCGTGACGGAGGAAGATAACTCCGAGATGGACTGGGTCGCCTTCTCCGGCATGAACGACGACGACCTTGGCGCGATCTGGGACTTTCTACGCACGCTCCCCCCGCGTGAGACGCAGCTCCTGGACAGGGCGGATTAGGCGTCAGCGCAAGACGACCGTCTTGATCCCGTTGGCAAACACCCGATGTTCCAGCTGGAGCTTGACGGCGCGCGCCAGCGTCAGTGATTCGACGTCGCGGCCGATCGCCGCAAGATCGTCTGGCGACATCGTGTGGTCAGCCCGCTCGACGGCCTGCTCGATGATGGGACCTTCGTCGAGGTCGGCTGTCACGTAGTGAGCTGTCGCACCGATCAGTTTGACGCCGCGGCGGTGGGCCTCGTGATAGGGTTTCGCGCCCTTGAAGCCCGGCAGGAACGAGTGATGGATGTTGATGATCCGCCCGGTGTACTGCGCACACAGCGCGGGGGAAAGGATCTGCATGTAGCGGGCCAGCACGAT
>CAZPNN010000008.1:0-2057 GCA_964587605.1 uncultured Chromatiaceae bacterium | reverse complement strand
AGCATTCCCGATCCGTACCATAGCTCCGCCGGAAATGCAAAAACTGAATACGGGCCACGTGACATTGGTGGTGAGTCGTGGCATGGGTCGGCCATGCCGACGCTGTATCTGGTCATCGCCGTTTTGTGTCTCTTGTTTCCCGAGCGGGCGTCGGTGGCCTGGGGCGCGTTGATGCTCACTGCCTGGTGGCGTCGGCGGCGCTGAACCAAGCGCTCCCACCGAGCACCGCTGCGCGGTCCAACTCAAGCATGGTGCGCAAGCAAGTCCCCTCGGCACCGAGCCGGTGTCATGCTGACGGGCAATCGCCATCGCGATAAATATCTCGGTCCTGTGTCACGTGCGAGTGAGACGAGGCCCAGTGGCGTGCCGGCAAAGGACCTCGAAGAAAACTCTTTCCATCAGAACAACTGACCCTGTTGTCGTGGAGTTGGATCACGAACTTCGGCAGGCAAATCGGCTGCGGAGTACCGATTCACTTCCCAGTCGCGCGCGGCCGGGTCGAGCGGCATGCTGGTAATCCGGAGCGGCATCGTGGAACAGCGGTTGCTGTCTCTCTGATTCCGGTTGGCCCACTGCAATTCGTCCCGGATCTCATCCAAGACTTCGCGGACGGCGGCCAGTTCCTCCCGAAGTCGATCCAGGGCAACGGCCAGCGAGTCCTCGGCGTCCGCGTGGGAGCGCGATCTTGTCATGGCGTTTCATCCTCCGTATACGCCAGCCCCGCCGTGCGTCTCAGGACGCTGGCCAGGTAGGCGTGAACTTCCGTGGGGCTGTAGTTGGGCGGGGAGAACCCGCCTCGATCCAACCAATCGCGCAACGCCAAAGCACGCTCGCGCGCCGTGGCGAGATCGCCATCCCGCATGGCAGCAAACATTTCCAGATAACATTGTGTGGGGTCCATAACTCGTTCTCCTCCTTTCTAGGCACAGTGATGACAGCGACCGTGTTGCTCGGGTGACTCCAGCCGCTCCGCCGTGATCAGGTCGTATTGCTCACGATCAAACTCCCCGGCTAGAACGCGGCGCACGATGTCCAGCGCCTGGACCGGAGTCATCCACGAGAAGGTCAGCGATTCAATCTGCGCGAAGCCCTTTCCGACCGGCTTGAGCACTCCATACTCCTGAGCGCCATCGGGGGAAGTGGAATCGTTGACGAACAGATACCTCCCCAACTGAAAGCCATTACAGCCACACCAAGTGGACTGCGTGAGCTTTTTGGACAGTGTTTCGGCGTTGTCCACGGGGGCAATCGACCAGCTTCGTTGGCGATGTAGCATTAGTTGTCTCCGTTGAGATCTGTTGCATCCGGCCTGTGCAACGATGGATGAAAGTGTGGGCCGGCCGGCGGCCCGCAAGTGGGCCTGGCACGGCAAGTCCAGGTGGAGTCTTGGCCGCACAGCCAAGCAGCAGCGAGCGCCAACGGCGGGAGCGGACCTTGACCGCCGTGGTATCATCCGACTTGTGGAGCAGCCGCTAGCCGTAGATTTTCTGGCAGGCGGGGCAGACACCCAGGTGCGTGTACCACTCGAAGGGAGACCGTTGCGGGTCGTCCGCCGCAATCTCTTCACGTGACGCGGGGTAGCTCTGCACGCGTTGGATGTCAGCCCAATTGGCCGGGAGCTTGCTCACGCCGTCGCATTCACTGGTATCGCAGTACAGGCAAGCCAAGCGGATTTCCTGCGCCATTTGCTTTCGCCTTTCGTCAGTGGAAGGAATGACAAACCTCAGACGAAAACCGATGCACGCCACCGGCTTCGAGGCGCAGCACGACTGCCGCTCGAAGCCCAGTGACTTTCGGATCTGCACGCGGCGACTTAGGAAGAGAACAGGGAAAATGGCTGCCCGGCCAGCGGTAACACAATCCTGATCAGAAGGCAAAGAAATGGCGGCGAAAGTGGGACTCCTGTTTGCCGGGACTCAGGGCGCTCGTCCGGTTCCACTCTCATGGCAGGTAGGACCGGCGGAGTTGCCGGCAGCAAAGTGAAGAGAGGCCCAGTAGCGTGCGAACGATCTGGGCCTCTGGAAAACGTCTGGCTCGGCCAGTAAGTACGTGGAGCG
>CAZPNN010000007.1:0-7225 GCA_964587605.1 uncultured Chromatiaceae bacterium | reverse complement strand
GAGTCGGCCTCTGACGGCTTGACGGGTTCTGGTCCGGACACAGAACGAGTGTGCCAGAATGGATGGCTTATCTCCAGACCACACCGGCCCCAAGTACCGGGATTCCAAGGCCTTGCGTGTTCCATAGCGTTGCCCTCGATGACCTTCGCATCCTTGCCGTCACGGGCAGCGACCGCACAACCTTCCTGCAGGGACAGCTGACCCAGGACCTCGCCGGCGTCCACCCGGACGCCACGTTGATGACGGGCTGGGCGGATGCCAAGGGACGCCTGCTGTTTGCCGGACACCTGTTCAGTACTCAATCTGATGGAGACGACGCGCTGGGATTACTTGTGCCAGCCGAGCTTGCTGACGCACTTGTGAATCGCCTACGGATGTACGTGCTGCGGGCGAAAGCGCAAGTCAGGTTGCTCGACCACCCGATCACCGGACTCCTGGGCACACTGGAAACGGGCACGCCGGAAGCGGGCGCGGCGGGTCAGGCCATCCGCATCCTCAACCGGACCGATCGGTATCTGCTGCTCGGCGAAGTGTCCGGCGCCACACCGTGTGCGCGCAGTGACTGGCAGCTGGCGGACATTCGGGCGGGCATTCCGGAAATCAGGGCCGCCACCACTGGCGAATTTGTGCCCCAGATGGTCAACCTTGACCTGCTTGGCGGCATCAGCTTCACCAAGGGCTGCTACACCGGCCAGGAGATTGTCGCCCGCATGAAGTATCTGGGGCGCGTCAAGCGCCGGATGCTGCGCTTCTCGGCGGCGGGTACACCGCCAGCAGCCGGCGCGTCCCTGTCTGCCGACCGAGGCATCATCGGCCAGGTGGTGAGCTCTGCGCCCACGGCTTCAGGCACAGAATTCCTTGCGGTGGTGGTGCTGGATGATCTTCCTGGCCCCTTCCACCTCGACGAAGCAAAGACCCGGCCGATACGCCGCCTCGAGCTGCCCTACGAAGTCCCCCTGTAGGAGCGACTTCAGCCGCGCCCCTACCGCGGCCGAAACTTCTTCAGATTCGGGTTCAGCCGGTCAATGTCCGCCTTGACCTGTTCCGGTGTTCGCTCATAAACCAGCTCGCGACCCTTGATCGACCCGGAGTAAGCCTTGCCGTTGCGCGTAGGCAGCAGCTCGCAGCGCACGTTGTGGATGCCCGTTCCAATGACCACCTCGATCCGCTCCATCCGCTTGCTGAGCACCACCACCTCGATCACCTGGTCTGATTCCGTGATGCGAACCTTGATCTTCTCGTCCTGCATGGCCCCTCCCCACTAAATACGGCCCCCTGCTACGTTCCGCTACCCTTAAGGTGGGGAAACAGAAGCACGTCGCGAATCGACGCCTGATTGGCAATGACCATCACCAGACGGTCGACGCCGATGCCGAGACCAGCCGTCGGCGGCATCCCGTATTCCAGCGCAGTGATGTAGTCCGCGTCATAGAACATGGCTTCCTCGTCACCGGCCTTCTTCTGCGCGACCTGCGCGCGAAAGCGTTCCGCCTGGTCTTCCGGATCGTTGAGTTCCGAGAAGCCGTTGGCCAGCTCCCGGCCATTGATGAAGAACTCAAAGCGGTCCGTCAGGAAGGGATCGGCGTCGGAGCGGCGCGCGAGCGGCGAGACTTCGGCCGGGTAACCGGTGATGAAGGTCGGGTCCACCAACTGGTGCTCTGCCGTCTTCTCGAAAACTTCGATGAGCAGCTTGCCGGCCCCGAACCCCGGCTTTACGGGCACTCCGAGACTCTGGCACACGCCCCGGAGATACTCGACGTTCCGCAGCCCGGCGCGCTCCAGCGTCGGATTGTGCCGAAGCACGGCCTCCTCGACCGACAACTTGTGGAACGGCACGGACAGGTCATGCACGACGCCCTGGTACTCGACCGTCGTGGTTCCCAGCACATTCGCCACCAGGCTGCGCAGCAGGTTCTCCAGCATATCGATCAGCGTCTGATAGTCCGCGTACGCAATGTACAACTCGAGCATCGTGAACTCGGGATTGTGCTGCGTGGACACGCCCTCGTTGCGGAAACTCCGGTTCAGCTCGTAGACCCGCTCAAAACCGCCCACCACGAGGCGCTTCAGGTAGAGCTCGGGAGCTACGCGCAGGTACAGCTGCCGGTCGAGCGCGTTGTGATGCGTGACGAAGGGCCGGGCGACCGCCCCGCCGGGTATCGCCTGCATCATCGGCGTCTCGACCTCGAGGAAATCCATTGCGTTCAGATAGGAGCGCAGGAACTGCACCACTCGTGTGCGGGTTTCGAAAACCTTCCGGGTCTCCTCATTGACGATCAGGTCGACATAGCGCTGGCGATAACGGGCCTCCTGGTCGGTCAGCCCGTGAAACTTTTCCGGCAGCGGCTGCAGGGCTTTGGTGAGCAGCGTCAACTCCGCCGCCCTCACGCTGAGCTCACCTGTCTTGGTGCGAAACACCTGGCCGCGCACACCGACGATATCGCCGAGATCAAGTGTCTTGAAAGCCGCGTAGGCCTCGTCGCCCAGCATCTCCCTCTGCAGGAACACCTGGATCTGGCCCGAGCGGTCCTGAAGAGTCGCGAAGCTGGCCTTGCCCATGATGCGTCGGGTGAGCATGCGGCCGCCAACCTTTACCTCGACCGGATCGGCCTCCAGTGTCTCGTTGCTGTAGTCGTTGTAGATCGCGTGCAGCTGACCCGCCAGGGCGCTGCGCCGAAAGCCGTTCGGAAAACTGAAACCCGCGGCTCGCAACTCAGTGAGCTTGCGCCGGCGTTCCGCGACGAGCTTGTTGTCTTCCTGGGTCATGTCTTTACAGGCCCTGCTTCAGACTGGCTTCGAGAAATTTCGTCAGGTCGCCGTCCAGGATCTTGTCCGGACTACCGGATTCGACGCCGGTACGAAGGTCCTTCACTCGCGACTGGTCGAGGACGTACGAGCGGATTTGCTGGCCCCAGCCTACGTCGGTTTTGCTGTCCTCCAGGATCTGCGCCTCGGCGCGCCGCTTCATTTCTTCCAGCTCGTAGAGTTTGGCCCGCAACTGCTTCATCGCTGTGGCGCGATTCTTGTGCTGGGAACGCTCATTCTGGCATTGAACCACCGTATTCGTCGGCATGTGGGTAATACGGACGGCAGATTCGGTCTTGTTCACGTGCTGACCGCCTGCACCGCTGGCCCGATACACGTCAACACGAAGGTCGGACGGATCAATTTCAATCTCGATATCGTCATCGATCTCGGGCGAAACGAAGACGGCCGCGAATGAAGTGTGCCGGCGATTGCCGGAGTCGAAGGGCGACTTGCGCACCAGCCTGTGCACACCCGTCTCCGTCCGCAACCAGCCGTAGGCGTGGGGCCCGACGACATGAATGGTGGCGCTCTTGATTCCCGCCACCTCCCCGGCAGATGCCTCGATCATCTCGGCCGAAAAACCGTTGGCTTCCGCGTACTTCAGGTACATTCGGAGCAGCATAGCGGCCCAGTCCTGGGCTTCGGTGCCACCGGCGCCGGACTGGATATCCAGGAAGGCGTTCGCCGCATCGTGCTTGCCGGCGAACATCCGGGAAAATTCCAGCTTCTCGACATCGGAAGTCACCACCTTGAGGTCGCGAATCACCTCATCGACGGTGCCCTCGTCGTTTTCTTCCTCCGCAAGTTCGAGCAGGCCGACTGAATCCTCGAGGGCCCGATCAATCTTCTCGATACGCTCCACGACGGCCTCAAGATCCGATTGTTCCTTGCCGAGGATCTGGGCGCGGGCAGGGGCATTCCAGACCGCGGGATCCTGCAGGGCTTCCCTGACCTCGGAGAGGCGACGCAGCTTGGCATCGAGGTCAAAGGTACCCCCTGAGAGCGCCACTGCGCTCGCGAAGGTCGCGGATGGAGAGCTTGATCTGGGCGGTTTCCATGGGAATAGGTCGTGCGGGAAAACGGGAATGCTAGACGCAAACCAGATGCTCAACAACCAGCTGGGTCGTACGCGAACTCCGATAGTGGTTTACATCAAGCCGATAGACGAATCGGGCCGATACGTTGCTGGCGCTTGCGAGTGGGGCGCGGCTAAAGGCAATGGCATCGATGGTCGGCCCGCCGCCTGCGTGCTGGACCCGCAACTTCAGGTGCCTCTCACCAACGACGCGCTGTTCGCGGACCGCGAAGATGTTGTCAAACAGCGGCTCCGGAAACCCCTGACCCCAGGGCCCGGCCGCCGCGAGTTGCTCGGCCATATCAACTTGCAACTGATCAGGCTCAAGCGCGCCATCGGTCCAGAGGATGCCGGATCCTGCCAGCGAACCTTGCACGCGCCCGAGTTCGCCAACGAATGCGGCCCGAAAGGCTGGCAGATCGACTTCAGGGATCGTCAGGCCTGCTGCCATGGCATGCCCGCCAAAGCGCACGTCCACCCCGGGAAGCCGGGATAGCGCGTTGGCAATGAGGTCGCGCACATGGATGCCCTCCACCGAGCGCGCGGAGCCCCGGAGCATGCCGGACTCCGTGGCGCGAGCGAACGCGATGGCGGGCTCGCCGGTGAGTTCGCGAACACGGCTCGCTACCAGGCCGACGATGCCCGGATGCCAGTTCTCGTCAAACAGGCAGTGGGCATCGCCCGACAATTGCGCTGCCGCCGACAGCCCCGCAAGGACGTGCTGCGCCTCGCCCTGCATCCGGTCCTGCAGCGCCCGGCGCTCCGTATTCAGGGCATCGAGTTCTGCGGCGCCCGCTCGCGCTGCGCCGTCATCCGGCGCGAGCAGGCACTCAATGCCGAGGGTCATGTCGGTCAGCCGGCCGGCCGCGTTCAGGCGCGGCGCGATGGCGAATCCCAGATCGCTGCTCCGGGCCATGCCGGGATCACGGCCAGCAATGTGAAACAGCGCCTCGATACCCGGGCGCGTCCGGCCCGCGCGGATGCGCCGCAAGCCCTCCGCCACGAGGATCCGGTTGTTGAAGTCCAGCGGCACCAGATCAGCGACGGTGCCCAGCGCGACGAGGTCCAGGCAATCGGTGACGGCGTCCCGGGCCACGCCGGCCGCCAGCAGCCCGAGTTCGGCAAGACGCTTGCCCGTAGCCGCCATCACGTAGAAGGCCACACCCACACCGCACAGTGCTGGACTGCCAAAGTTGGAGCCCGGCAGGTTGGGGTTCACGATCAGTGCGGCATCGGGCAGCTCAATCCCGGCGAGATGGTGATCCGTGATCAGCACGTCCATGCCGAGCTCGCGGGCCCGGCGCACACCGTCGAGACTGGTGATGCCGTTATCGACCGTCAGCAGCAGCGCCGGCTTGCGCCCGGTCGCCAGATCCACGATTCCCGGCGACAATCCGTATCCAAGCGTGAATCGGTCGGGTACGAGGAAACCCGGATCAGCAAATCCGAAGGCGCGCAGGCACGTCATCACCAGCGCCGTGGCCGTTGCACCGTCGGCATCGAAATCGCCGACGATCAGCACGCGCTCGCCGCGCGTCCGCGCGGCGACCAGGCGCTCCGCAGCCTCCGCCACGCCGGGCAGCTCGCCGACCGGCAGGAGTTGCGCAAGTCCCGGCCGCAACTGACCGGGTGTCACCTGCCGTGCCGCCAGCACGCGGCGCAGGACCGGGTGCATCTCCGGCGGCAGTGCGTCAGCCAGTTCGGTCAGTGCAGGGCGACAGCGGATATCCGGCAGGCCGTCCGGGTGAGCGACCTTGAGGCTCATGCTATCGTCTGCCGCCAGCGGGGAACACCATGAAATTACACGCCGAGAAGGGTTCGGGAAATTATATACAGTCGGTCACACGCGATGCCGTTCTGATCAATGGCACAAGCTACACCCTTCCTGTGATCGTCAGCGCCGACCGGATCATCAGCGACTGGGCGCCGCGGCGAATTGCCGACCTTACGCTCGACGACTTTCAGGCGGCCCTCGACCTCGAGCCCGAGGTCATCCTGTTCGGCACCGGCACGACGCACCAGTTCGCCAGCAATCGCCTGGTGACCTCCATCATGTCGCGTGGCGTCGGCTTCGAGGTCATGGCCACCGACGCTGCCTGCCGAACCTACAACGTCCTAGCCGCCGAGGACCGCCGCGTCGTCGCCACACTGCTGCTGGATCCGTAGGAGCGCCTTCAGGCGCGACAGATCGCAGTCGCGCCTGAAGGCGCTCCTACCGGACGTTCGGCAACTGCGTCAGCGGATTCACCGGCACACCGTTCTGCCTGATCTCGAAATGCAGCAGCGACTGCCGGGTCCGCGTCCCCGCGGTCGGCCCCTCGCCCATCCTCGCGATCGCCTGCCCGGCCGCCACCCGGTCACCCTCCCGCACCAGCAATGCCTGGTTGTACCCGTAGGCGCTCAGCCAGTTCGGGCTGTGCTTGATGATGAGCAATTCGCCGTAACCCGGAAGTCCGCTGCCCGCGTACACCACCTGACCACCGGCAGCCGCGCGCACCGGATCGCCGGCGTTGCCGCCCAGCTGTACGCCGGACGCCGTCAGCGGCGACTCGCCATAGCGCGCCACCACGGGCCCGTTTACAGGCCACAGCCACCGGGGCGGGCCTTCAGCAGCAGTCGTCGACGGCTGGCTCGACGGCATTGGCACCGACGACGGACCGGATGATGAACCTGGCGGCGACAGCCGCAGGCGCTGACCCACATTAATCAGCGTGCCGTCGCCCAGGCTGTTCCAGGCCGCCAGCGCCTGGACGCTGAGGCCATAGCGGAAGCTGATTGAATAGAGCGTTTCGCCAGACCGGACCGTGTGGAAGCCCGGTTGCGGACCGGGCTTCGGCGCCGTCGTACGCGACGGGCTGCGAGGTGCCGGTTCTTCCCAACGAACAGCGCTGCTGCAAGCACCAAGCACGAGAATGGCGGCCACCAGCAACAGCCGCTGCATCAGGCGGCGTTTCATTGCCTGCCGCTCAATCCGTCCCTTCGACGAGCGGCACGAAGGACACACGGGACAGTTGGTCGCGATCGAAGCCTTCCGGAGTCCGTGTGTACCGAACGAGATCCTGCTGTCCTGCCGGGCCCACCGGAATGATCAGCCGCCCCCCCACCTTGAGCTGCTGGAGCAGCACCGCGGGAACCTCGGCCGGCGCGGCGGCAACGATGATGCCGTCGAAGGGCGCCTGGCCCGGCCAGCCCTGAAAGCCATCGCCGTGCCGGTAGCGGACGTTCTTGAAGCCCAGTTCGTTGAGGCGCGTTCGGGCGGCCTGCTGGAGCGTTCCGATACGCTCGATAGTGAACAACTGCCGCACAAAGGGTGACAGGACGGCTGTCTGGTAGCCGCAGCCG
>CAZPNN010000006.1:0-1642 GCA_964587605.1 uncultured Chromatiaceae bacterium | reverse complement strand
TGGTGGAGCCCACGGGGCAGCGCGGCCGGCCATTCATCCGCCACCTGCTGGTGGCGCCGCAACCGAGCTACCGCAGTGCCTACCTGCCGCGCATCTGGGACGCGCTAGACCGCAACGACCGTGCCGCGGTACCGGCGCACGAGGCAGAGGTCGTGGCCGCATTCGATCGTGCGGCTGAGATTCTGCGGGAAGCAAATGCCTCACTCAATGCCGGCCGCTAGGAAACCACTGGTCTGACCGCGGCTACAAGGACATCGCCTCGCAATCTCCCGCCTCTCAGGTGCGCCAAGGCTTCGTTGGCGGCGGCGCGCGGTCGTACGCACTCGCTGAAGTTACCTGGATGGCAATGTCAGGTCGCCTGCGTAACCCAAGGCCACCAGGTACTTGCCGGGGTTGATCGTATCCGCGTGCGCCCGCAGCGGATATCCCGGGAGTGCCTCAGTCCAACTCAAGATCGCTACGGAACCTGCGACATCCCAGCGCTCGGCCGTCAGGCCGTCGCGGGATATGAGCGCGGCGCCGTCTTCCGGCAGCAGCAGCGCGCGAAACGCACTGGTTTCGGAGATGACGGGACCCAGAGCCAGCGCCGCACCAAGACGGACAGTGCCGATCTCCGATTCGGGCAGCCAATGACTTGCCGGGTCCAGGGCATCGAGCACCGGCACTACGAGATCTCCGCCGGTGCTGAAGAACAGCGTGCCGCCGGCAGCCCGCAAATCGTAGGCACCATCTGGAAGTGCCAGCCGGTCGCGCACTTCAGCGCCATCAGCAACGATGCTGGATGCAACGACGGTGCTCGTCACCGTCCAGTCGTCCCTCCAGACGTCTTCGACGGTAAACACCTCGGAATCTGCTGCGGCGACGACGTAGCCGGGCACATTCACGGTTGGCGCGACCGTTCCCGCCTCGAGGTCGATTCGCACGTAGTCATGCTCAAGCAGTGGACGACCGAGATCGTCCAGGCCCGCGTACTTTGCAAACGTGAATGCGAGTGCGGATCCATCGGCAACGAAACCGGTGATGGCGGCATTTCCGATTGCCACGCCCTTACCGAGTTCCGCCGCGGGGATGTCGATCACGGTCAGGCCGTCGGCGGGCGCTCCCTCGCCGAAGACATAGGGGTCACCGCCGGGCAAGCCGCGCAAAAGCAACTTCCCCGAAGCGGTCAATACCGCCTGTGCGCCCGAGAAGAACGGCGCCGTGAGCGCGGCCCCGACACCAACGAGGTCGGGCGCTGCTACATCCCCACCTGCACCAGCGGGGTCCGCGGGCCCGAATCCGAGATCAAATCGGGCCGATACAGCAGACGGCGAAACACCAAAATCAATCACATAGGCCGCGCGCCCCGCCGCGTCCCAGCCGACAACGGCAGCTGACTGGCCGTATGGATAGAGGGCCTCTGCCCAAAGCTCGACCTCCGCTCCGCCCAGCCGCGCCAGATTCCCGGCCTGCACGAGTCGCAGCTGCGTGCCATCCCCCAAGCGTCCGACGTCGACGACGTTCTCGGCGACTGTCACACGACCAACCGTATTGAGCGTCGCCGCATCCGCCCGCACGACTTCTTCGGCGCCTGCTGCAACGATGTCGCCCCCGTGCGGAAAACCCCGCAGCGCGCCACCTGCCACGCCGATCATTCCGCGCA
>CAZPNN010000005.1:0-1619 GCA_964587605.1 uncultured Chromatiaceae bacterium | reverse complement strand
GGCTTCAATAGCCAGGCGCGAGCGCGAGCGATCGTGATGCACGGGGCGAAGTACGTTGATCCGGCGGTCGCCAGCGCCAGCGGGCGCGTCGGCAGGAGCTGGGGCTGCCCGGCGCTACGCGAAGCAGTTGCGCGGCAGCTGATCGACACCGTCCGCGGTGGCGGGGTGATCTTCTCCTATTACCCCGATCCGGCCTGGCTCACCACATCGAAGTTCCTGCACTGCGACGCAGTCGCGCCAGTCGCCGTCGCCGAAGGTCGCCGGCAGCCGTCAGAACCGGATTCGTGAAAATCCCGGGTGGAACTGCCCGGGCAGCAACTCGTACACGACGGGGTCACCCGCACCCGCCCCCGCACCCTCAGCCACCGCCACGTAGAACAGCGGCTCAATGTCGGTGCCGAAGGCCAGCGGATCGGGCCGCTCACTCGCCGCCGGATTCCGTGAGACCACGCGCGACACGACGGCGAACGCGGACTCATTGCCGGATTGAATGGCGCTGACAGAGTCCTCGCGCATGCCGAGATCAATCAGCAGGTGCTTGAGCTGCGAGGACCCGCTGGCGATCTGGATGAACAGCGATGTCCCGGGATCCTGTGCTGTCATCGCCTGCGCTGTCATCGCCTGAGCCGCCGGCGTGGCCAGCACCGAGCGCGTCAGCGCGGCGATCTGTTCGTCCGTGCGAGCCTTGAGGGACAGCGTGGTCACGTCAGGTTGCTCCGTCCGCACCGTGTAGAGTTGATTCACTGCCACATTGCGCAGCAGGAAGGCGAGCGCGAGGGTGACGGCTGAGACGGCAAGCCAGGTTGCAAATGCCCGGCCGCGCGGCACCGGCTTCGCACCCGCCGATTGGCGCCGTCCGCGAAACGGATTGAACATCGGGACGCTGGCGAGGTAATCGTCCGTCGTGGAGCCGTAGCGCACCCGGATGAGTTCCTCCTCGTGGCGCGCCAGGATGTAATAGAGACCGAGCATCGCGAGGAAGCTCACGAGAATGAAGAACCGCGGCCACAGCAGCAGGAAGCCCGCACCCGCGACCGCGAGGCACAGGTACTGCGGGTGCCGGACGCGGCCGTACAGCCAGCCGCTCACGAGCTTCTTCTTCACGAACTTGCCGTAGTACAACTGGATCGCGCAGACGAAAAAGCCCACCAGGCCGAGCAGGGCCATCGCCGCGCCGAACAGCGACAGCCAGCGGAAGACCGGGAAGTGTGTTGCCGCAAGATGCGGCAGGAAGAACTGCGGCAGCCACGCGGTTGCCACGGATTGCTCCAGGCCGTGGAAGAGGGGGGTGTAGACGCTGTAGAAGTAGGCCGCCGCCGGCGAGATCATGATGAGCATCTCGAGCGCACTGACGGCGTAGATGACGATCGGTGCGATCCAGGGCCAGCGGGCTGTCGAGGAGGGCATGGAACTCTTGTCTCAAGTTGCTCGGAACGGACTTTAAGTCTAGCCTTTATTGCGAATATCCACGTCAAGCTGCGCAAGATCTCCAGTGGCCAGCCGCCGCCACTGCCCCTTGGCCAGATCCCCAAGCTCAAGCCCGCCAATGGCCACGCGGATCAACCGGAGCACCGGGATATCGTGTGCGTCAAGCAAGCGCCGGATGTGCCGGTTGCGGC
>CAZPNN010000004.1:0-7520 GCA_964587605.1 uncultured Chromatiaceae bacterium | reverse complement strand
CGGGGTCCACTGATCTGGCAGTCACGTCGGAGCAGGGTGCGACCGGCCCTTCGGTAATCATCGGGCCGTTCCAGCTGGCGGAGTATCTTGACCGGCCGCAGATCGTGACGCGGGACGGAGCCAACGGCATCATTGTGGCGGACTACGAGCGCTGGGCCGAGCCGCTCGACGCCAATTTCCAGGCCGTCGTCACGGCCAACGTCGGCCGGCTCCTCGGTTCCGACCGGGTGCTGGAGTTTCCGGCACAAACCATCCTGAAGGCCGACCGCCGGGTCACGGGCCGCGTCTCCCGGCTCGATGTGGATGCTGCCGGCCTCGCCGTGCTCGAGGTGCAGTGGGGCGTCCTCGACGGCACCGGGGTGGTGTCCCGGCCCGGGAGCGTGTCGCGCTACGAGGCCCGGGCGACAGGCGAGGGCGTCGCCGCGCGGGTGGCTGCGCTGAATGCGACGGTTACGGCGTTCAGTGCGGACCTGGCAGCGGCTGTCAGGTAATCGCCGAGCTGGCGTGCTGGCCTGATCCTGGTCTGATCCTGGTCTGATCCTGGCCTGAAGGCGCGTCAGCAAGTAAAGGAGGTAGGCATTTTCCACGATCGACAGCACCGGTTCACTGGAGGACATCATAAGGTGCGCGGTACTTTGCAGGCATTCAGGCAGCGGTAATCAGGGGAGAGCCTTGGACAATCTCGTGTTAGTCAGTGTGGTTGTTCCGTTCGTCCTGTTTGTTGTTTGTGTCGCATCGAGCGCGCTGCTTGCGCAGCGAAGCAATACCCAGCTTTATGAGCGTGCGCCCGACGCGATGCCGTACACGTGGGGATTCTTTCTTGGCTACAGCGGAATTATCGGCGGGGTGCTCGTGAGTGCGACAGGCGTGGTGCTGAGTGTCGCCGGTCTCTATCAGGCGTGGTTCCCAATTGCATTCGCCTACGCCGTGGGACTGGGCATTGCCAGTTATGGCGTGCTCACGCGGCGCAAGTGGGGCTGGGTGTTCCACATACCCTTGACGCTCAACCCGGGCCTGTGGGCCTTTAACAGCATCTATGTCCACAACCGGTGGCGGGAATTCCCCTGGAGCTAGCGGGCCATGCCTGCGATCACCTGCTCAGCCGCCGCCGGTCGCTGCCAGGATCCCTGTGACAGCACGCTGTCGAGCGCCTCGACAAATGCCGCGATAATCGGCAGGTTGTAATGGCCTACCGGAACGCCGTTGTAGATCAAGTGCGTGCCATCCACCACGTACTCGCGGGTGTAGGGCACCGTCCAGTCCGGGTAAACCACCTGCTCGTAACGATCGAAGCCGGGGATATGTTCGAAGTTGAACATGGCGTGCGAGAACAGCGTGTCGGTGTTTTCGGCAAAGAACTCGATTGGCACATTGATCACATAATCGAAGTGATCCCTGATGCCGTCGAGGAAGGCCGTGTTGGTCGAGAGATATTTTCCCGTCGGGTTGTTGATGGGGTCGGCGAAATGATCCTGCGACAGAACGATGTCGGTGCGTGAGAAACCGTAGGATTCCAGCAGCGCCTTCAGATCAGCCAGCGTGGTGTCACGGTAAGCCGGTGCTAGCTCGATCCAGGCCTCATTGGGCGTGC
Organism: uncultured Chromatiaceae bacterium; assembly: GCA_964587605.1. Lineage (GTDB taxonomy): Bacteria > Pseudomonadota > Gammaproteobacteria > Steroidobacterales > SHZI01. Next base: position 5,929 of record CAZPNN010000004.1, on the reverse strand, counting down.
GATCCCAGGCCATGCCGTGGATGGACATCACCACTTTGACGGCCGCATCACGCGGCAGGGTGTCGAGCCGGTCCTTGAGCATTGCAACCCAGGTCTGGCGAATCACCGGAAAATCGCCGATCTGCGGCTGGATGATCACCTTGATGGGTTTGTGCCCGTGTTCTTCCTGCCAGGCGTGGATGTAGTGCATCGCGTGCTTGATGCCACCGTTGAATTCCTCGTGATGGGAATAGATTGGCGCGGGTGCCGGCTTCGTGCGGTATTTTCTGGCCCTTGATGCCGATGCCGTAGTAGTAGGTGCGCGCCTTGGTGGCCAGTTTCCCCGACACGGTCGGCATTCCGGCCTGGCGCGTGGTGAGCAGGAAATAGCCATGATCCAGGTGCAGCGTTGCACGGGGCGGCACCCACTGCACCTCGCCCTCGTGAAGTTTCGCGACGTAGGGCACGCCGTCGAGGTCGGTCTCCCGGCCGTCGGCATCGACTAGCCGGCCGGGTGTGAATTCCTCGAACTCGTAGGGACGTTCGGGGTCGAGCAGCAGTACGCCGCGGTCGTCATCCCAGCTGAGGTTGAGCGGCCACGGGATGTATTGCCTGGCCTTCAGCGCGAGTATGTAGAAATCTTCCTGGCGGTAATCTTCGGGCATCACCAGGTGCGAGATGAATATGCCAACCTTGCCTGCAGGGACGCGGTCCTGGTTCTTGTAATACTCGAAATAATTGGGCGCCATGAGCTGCGCCGGCGTGCGGTTCATGTACCGGTAGGTGCCGTAGCCACCGATGCCCATGATCAGGGCCAAAGCTGCCAGGCTGATCAGCAACCGTTTCAATAGGCGCATGGCAACTCCCCCGCGGGTGAGTGGCAGCCTACGGCGAAGCGGCCTGGTTGGGAAGGGGCGTGCATCGTGACGACGAACTGCGGCGGCACAGCGTGGCTGCATCAGGGGACACCACTATGTGCGACCTTGTACCGCACAGGGGCTGCGTAGAATCCCCGAAAATATGCCATTGGCGTGATCGCGAGGCAGTATTGAATGACTACAGAAACTTCACCGACCCTCACCGACAAGCTGAAGGGCAGGTTCTACAGGCCGCCCTTCGTTGGCATGCTCGCTTTCGTCATCGTGTTCCTCATGCAGGGCCTCGGTCATACGCAAATGGTCCTCATGGAGGCCATCTTCGGCGAGCACTTCGTCTTTCAATCGGCCGCCATCCTCGGCGACCGCCATCCCGTCACCTACGGGATATTCTTTGGGGCCACGGTCTGGTCGATTTACCTGATCCGTCGACTGGCGCAAATGTGGAAGGTGACTACCGCGATCCGTTATGCGATTCCGACGGCCATCATTGCCTACAGTGCCTATGAGATTGCGGGTCGGTGGAATCTCTACACCGACGTCTGGGTTCATCCGGGCCGATACTGGCTGGAACTGAGCCTGCTGTTCGCGGCGCTGATCGTCGTGGTGGCGATCGCTGCCTTCACGCCCCAGCACCAGAAGGCCAGGCTGGACAGGGAAGGCCAGCTGAAACATTCCTGAACCGGATCAGGATTGGAACCACTCAATGCAAATCGTGTTGTTCACCATCGTTGCGGTGGGGCTGTATTTTTTTGCAGACTGGTTACTGCGCCTGATTGAACGCCACCGGGGAGCGCCATTGCCGAATCGCAATCTGGTGTTTCTTGCCATCATGCTCGTCGCGACATTGGTCAGTTTCGAGATCATCCAGCGGCTTCTGCAGGGCGCTTCGCTGGACGGGTGACGATGCAGATGGCCACGAATGCCATTTACCGCTACAAGAAAGTCCTCCATGAAAATGACCCCGCCCACGGCATCTTCAGCAAGGCCTGGGGCAAGAGGGTTGCCGATGCGATGATGTACCTGGAAACGCGGGATCATCCCGCGCTGGAAGTGCCTGCATGATCCGGTCCGGGCTATCGGTCTCACAAAAGTAGGTCATATAGCCTATAAAATAGGTTATAGTTCGGAGCATGCTGGAAGCTGCCTTCGGAAGCCCGACTGCGGAACGGGTCCTTCTGTTCCTCCATCGCTATGACGAGGCCTATGGCCGCCAGATCGCGGCTGCCTTCGGCATGCCGGTGAGCGAGGTCCAGAAGCAGTTGCGAAAGTTCGAAGGCGGCGGCCTGGTGGTAAGTCGGACTGTCGGACGCACCCGTGTGTACGGCTGGAACCCCCGCTGCGTCTTTGTGCTCCCGCTCCGAAAGTTACTGCAGGTTCTTCTTGAGAATCTTCCAGCAGAGCAGCGAAGTCCGTATACGGACGGGCGTCGCAGGCCCCGGCGTGCCGGAAAATCAGGCTGATGCCCATCACGCGGCGTTCCACAATCCGGGATGTGGCGGTTCAGGTGTCACAGGCACTGACCGATGCAGATATCACCGCAGTACTGACTGGTGGCGGGGCGGTATCGATCTACTCTGCGAACACCTACCAATCGTACGATATCGACTTCGTTACGGCAGCTTCGCGGCGCGAACTGGTGGCAGTCATGTCCGGGCTCGGCTTTACTCGTGGCCCGGGCCGACACTTTCAGCATCCGTCGACCAGGCTGGTGGTCGATTTCGTGGCGTGGCCGGTGACACTGGGTGACGAGGTAGTGAAGCGCTGGGCGCGGATTCGTACTTCGGCAGGGGAATTGCAGATTCTCACGCCGACTCAATGCATCAAGGACAGGCTGGCGGCGTTCTATCACTGGCGGGACAGCCAAAGTCTTGAGCAGGCACTGCTGGTCGGGCGCGATCATCGGATTGCAATAAGCGAGTTGTCTCGCTGGTCGGCGGCTGAAGGGCATACGGACAAATTCAATGAATTCCGGCGGAGGCTCGCCACGGTCCGGCGCAGCCGGCGGCCGAAGACCTGAGCGCATAAACTTCCGCATGACGCCGCTGGTGACCCTGAAGTTGCACGAGGCGCTGCAGGCGGCGGCGCGCGCCGGCGTGCCCACCGTCGAGTGTTCACTGGATCTGGAGCGATCGACGACAACGGTTGCCGTCGACGATGCCGGCTGGCTTCACTTAGGTCAGCGATATCCCTGGCTTTCAACCTGCAAGGACAGGACGATCTACCACTGGGACGGCGAGGCCTTCCAGCCGGTGTCGCGTTACACCACCTCGCTGATCAAGCTGGTGCCGACACAGTGGGGCCCGCCAACGTTCGAGATCGATGGCATCAAGATGTTGCCGACGGCAACTGTCTCGCCCTTCGAAGATGCCGGGCGCAAGGTCAGCCTGATCCAGCCGCGCGGCAAGGTGATTCTCGACACCTGCGGGGGCCTGGGCTATTTCGCCGCCTGGTGCCTGCGGGGTCAGGCCTCTCAAGTGCTGTCTTTCGAAAAGAACCCCGATGTCATCTGGCTACGCAGCCTCAATCCCTGGTCGCCAGAAGTCGGCAATCAGGCCGGCAATCTGTCGGGCGCCGGGCTGATGCTGACCGAGGGCGACATCAGCGAGCAGGTCACGCTGCTGCCCGCCGGGTCTGTCGATGCAATCCTTCACGACCCGCCACGCTTTGGTATTGCCGGGGAACTCTATTCCCAGTTGTTTTATGACCAGCTCGCCCGGGTGATCCGGCGCAAAGGCCGCCTGTATCACTACACGGGTACGCCGAACAAGCTCACCAGCGGACGCGACGTGCCCGGCGAAGTGGCGAAGCGCTTGCGCCACGCCGGGTTCGTCACGGAACTGAATAGCGACGGCGTCCTGGCGATCAAGGGTGGTTAGCGATTGTGTCGATGTTGTCCGAGATCGCACCGCGCACTGATGCCGCGATTCGTGGGCAAATCAATCCCGGCCGAGCGCGAGAAGCCGCTCGACCTGGTCTGATCAGCCGCAGGCTCGAGTATCTGGCCATCAGGGAACACTCGCGACGTCTGACGATGGCGTGCCGCCAAACCGCCGCACCAGGGCGTCCATCTGTTCCGGCAGCGCGCACTCAGGGCCTTCGATGCTGAAGACCACCGCGTCTTGCTCGTCGGCCTGCAATGGCTCGCGCACGCGCAATTGCAGCGCGAGTACCGTTGTGTCGGCGTCCGACGGGTCGCGCTGCTGCGCCAGGCGGTGCGCGATGCGACTGGCCAGAATCGCCTCGCGGGCGGTGCATTCGACAATCGTGAATACCGCCCTCCGCTCGCGGGCCATTGCGCGCATGGCATCGCGTTCGTCACGGCGCAGGAAGGCGGCGTCGATCACCGCCGGCACTCCGCCGTCGAGGGCCGCAGCCGCAGCGTCAATCAGGCGCTGGTAGGTGCTGGTCGTGCTGTCCTTGTTGTAGAGCACGGCCGGGTCGGCGAGCCGGTCGGTGGGCGCCAATCCGTGCAAGCGCTTGCGCTCGACGTCGGATCGAATGCGGACCGCGCCAAGCGACTCGGCCAGTGCCAGGGCAATGGTGCTCTTGCCGCTGCCGCTAAGCCCGCTGGTGATGATCAGCTGCGGCAGGCGAGGGTGCGCCAACGCATGCGCGAGCTCGATTCGCCTCGTCGCCACCATCGTGGCCTGCATGGCCTCGGTCGTATCGGCCTGATGGGCGCCGATCAACGCCACCTTCGCGCGCACGAGGGCGCGGTAAACGGCGAAGCAGCGCAGAAGCGGCAGTCCTGCGTAGTCGCCACTGCACTCGAGGGTTTGGCTCAGCAGTCGCCAGCCCAGCCGCGGCAGCCCGTGGTCGAGGAGGTCCATGAACGTAAATGCAACGTCACTCAGGCGGTCCAGATGCCGAAGTTCGGGGTTGAACTCGATTGCGTCGAACAGCAGGGGCCGCCCCGCGTGTTGCACGATGTTGCCAAGATGCAGGTCGCCGTGGCCCTCGACCACCGCACCCTCCGCGTGCCGCTGCTTCATCAGCGGCGTGAGGCGAGCGAATTGGGCCTCGCTCCAGGCAGCGAGAGACCGCAGGCACTCGCGCGCGGGTTCTGGCACGCCACCGGCGAGCCCCGCGCCGGCCAGTGACTGCAGGTTGTCGCGCGCCCAGCTTGCGGCAACCTCGGGTGCCCCGTACCCGGGGGGTGAGGGCGACAGTCCGGCATGGAAATCGGCTATCACCGCGGCCAGAGCGTCTATATGTGCCGCTGTGAGCTTGCCGGCGCGGGCCAGCCGATCGTACAGCTGCGTGTTGTCGAATCGGCGCATCCACAGAGCCCAGTCCATGGCCGGGCCATCGCCGCCCAGGCGCGGCGCCTCACGCGTGCCGGTAATCGGTAGCACTGCGCGGTAAAGATCCGGCGCCGTACGGCGGTTGATGCGGAGTTCCTCGGTGCAATAGTGATGGCGCAGCGCCGGCGTCGAGAAGTCGAGGAAGCCCAGTGCCAGTGGCTTCTTCAGCTTGATGGCGCTGTCGCCGGCCAGCAACAGCGTTGAGATGTGCGTTTCGATCATTTCAAAGCGTGCGTCCGGCGGCAGCGGTTCAGGCCAGGCCTGCGGCCTGCTTAGCGCACGCACCAGCGCACGGTGCGACTGCAGGGCATCAGACCAGTGGTTCGCCATTGACCTCATACCAGTGCCTGATACCGCTCCAGATCTCCTCGGCGGTCTCGGCATACCAGAACAACTCCCGGTCTTCCGGATCTATAACGCCCTCGTCGACCAGGAAATCGGGATCGAAGACCCCTCGCCAGAATTCCTGGCCCACGAGCACCACCGGCACGGGTTTGATCTTGCGTGTCTGCACCAGGGTCAGCGTCTCGAAGAGCTCATCCAGCGTGCCGTAACCACCGGGGAAGGCGACCAGCGCCCGCGCGCGCAACAGGAAGTGCAGCTTGCGCAGCGCGAAGTAGTGAAAGCGCATGCAGAGATCGGGGGTGATGTACGGGTTCGGGTACTGCTCGTGCGGCAGCCGGATGTTCAGGCCGACGGACTTGGCGCCAGCATCAAAAGCACCGCGATTGGCCGCCTCCATGATTCCCGGGCCGCCGCCGGTGAGAA
>CAZPNN010000003.1:0-1589 GCA_964587605.1 uncultured Chromatiaceae bacterium | reverse complement strand
GGCGTCAGGTCGGCAGTAGCCCGCAACAGCCAGTTCTCGCTGGGGTTCGGCCAGCTCCACTCGCCGCCGGAGGCATCGCCGTCTGGTTCGTTGAACTTGCCAAGGACGTTCGGCCGCACGTCGGGCCGCCAGTTGTACAGCTCTTCCTTGAGCTGGTACTCCATCATCTGGCGCTTTTCCTCAACCACGAGGATTTCCTGCAAGCCGCGGGCGAAGTCGCGGGTGATCGTGGCCTCGAGCGGCCACACGACGTTGACCTTGTGCAGACGGATGCCGAGCGCGCGGCAGGTGGCATCGTCTAGCCCTAAGTCGTCCAGCGCCTGACGCGTGTCGTTGTAGCTCTTGCCGCTGGCGATGATCCCGAAGCGGTCGTGGCTGGTCTCGATGACGTTGTGGTTCAGCCGGTTGGCGCGGATGTAAGCCAGCGCGGCGTACCACTTGTAGTCCATCAGCCGGGCTTCCTGCTCCAGCGGCGGGTCCGGCCAGCGGATGTGCAGGCCGCCCGGCGGCATCTGGAAATCCTCAGGCATCACGATCCGCACGCGATCAGGATCGACCTCGACCGTCGAGGCGCTTTCGACAATCTCCTGGATGGTCTTCAGGCTGCTCCACACGCCGGCGAAGCGACTCAGCGCAAAGGCGTGCAGGCCCATGTCGAGGATCTCCTGCGCGCTCGCCGGAAAGAACACCGGCAGGCCGCAGGCCTTGAAGATGTGATCGCTCTGGTGCGGGGCGGTGCTGCTCTTGGCCACGTGGTCGTCGCCGGCCACCGCGATCACGCCACCGTGCGCCGCCGTGCCGGCCAGGTTCGCGTGCTTGAAGACATCCGAGCAGCGATCCACGCCCGGACCCTTGCCGTACCAGAGGCCGAACACGCCATCGAACTTGTTGCCCTGCGGGTACAGCGCCAGTTGCTGCGTGCCCCAGACCGCGGTCGCGGCCAGTTCCTCGTTGACGCCCGGCTGAAAGACGATGTTCTGCGCGGCCAGGTATTGCTTCGCCTGCCACAGCGCGAGGTCGTAGCCACCAAGCGGGCTGCCCCGGTAGCCGCTGATGAAGCCGGCGGTGTTCAGACCCTGCGCCGCGTCGCGCACCCGCTGCAGCATCGGCAGGCGAACCAGCGCCTGCAGCCCGCTCATGAACGCCCGGCCGTGGGATAGCCGGTACTTGTCGTCCAGCGTGATCCCTTCCAAGGCCTGGTGGATGGCGTCGTCAGTCTTGGGTCCGTACATCGCGGGCCGCTCCGTGGCGTGGTACGGATGGTACGCGGGCAGGCCGGCCGGGGCTAAGCAGCACCCCCACAGGCGCGTCGCTTCTCAGAAAAGTACAGGTCGTCGGAAGGCGCCACGCTCCCGTGATAACCGTTTCAAAACAGGGGTTTTCTTGTAGCGCGGGGTATATCAGAAACGTTTACGATGATGGAATTCGAGTCAATCCAACGCCATTTTTCCCACCTTAGGTTCCGGGCGCGATCTCATGCGATGTTCGATTTTGGATGCAATCTTCGTGGCCACCGCATTGGCGGCATCTGCTGCCGGTGCGGCTGCTACTAATTTGGGTGCTGTGCCGAAGGCACGCGAATCGTATAG
>CAZPNN010000002.1:0-4900 GCA_964587605.1 uncultured Chromatiaceae bacterium | reverse complement strand
CGCTGCGGCGCGCCGCCGCTGGCTCGTCGCCCAGCCACTCCAGCACCTGTTCCGCCATTTCGAGGCTTGACAGGTAGGTTTCCCGGATGATGTAGGGGGCGCCGGCCTCCATCAGCCGGAAGGCGTGCTGGCGATTGCGGGCCCGGGCAAAAACCTTCACCTTCGGATAATTGCGGGCAGTTAGTTCGGCGATCTTCACGCCGGCGTCCTGGTCATCCACGGCGATCACGAGCACCTCGGCCTTGTCCAGCTGAGCGGCACGCAGCATCTCGGGCCGGGCCGCGTCGCCGTAAAAGATCCGGTTGCCGAAGCGACGCACGAAGTTCACCTGGGTCTGGCTGGCTTCCAGCGCCGTGAACGGGATGCCACGCCCCCGCAGGATGCGCGCGACGATCTGGCCGAAGCGGCCGAAACCGGCAATCACAACGCGATGCTCGTCCGGCGCGACGTCGTCAAAGGCCGGAGCTGCCGGCGCCCGGAACCAGCGGTTGAGATAATCCTCGGCAATGAGCAGCAGCGGACTCAGCAGCATCGACAAAGTCACTGCGAGCACGAGCAGCTCGCTCAGTTCCCGCTCAATCAGCCCCGCGCTCACCGCGATCGGAAACAGTACAAAAGCGAACTCACCGCCGGCCAGCATGACGAGCGCCAGCGACCGCGGCTCGAATCGGAACACCTTGCCCGCGATTCGCGGAACCAGGCGGCCGATGGCATACAGCAGCAGCCCCTTGCCAGTCATCAGGCCGGCGGTCAGCAGCAGAACCGTCCCCGGCACCGCCGCTGCCAGTCCCAGATTCACCGACATCCCCACCGCGATGAAGAACAGACCGAGCAGCAGGCCCTTGAACGGCTCCAGGTCCGCCTCCAGCTCGTGGCGGTACTCGCTGTCCGCCAGCAGCACCCCGGCGATGAAGGCGCCGAGCGCCATCGACAATCCAGCAGCACTGACCAGCAGCGCCGTCGCAATGACCAGCAGCAGGGCCGCGGCGGTAAACACATCCGGAATTCGAGTCTCCGCGACGATGCGCAGAATCGGCCGGAGCGCGTAGCGCGCCGCAACCACGATCAGCGCCACGGCGCCGATTCCCAACAGCAGACTCGGCCTCGACACCTCGGGATTCATAGTCGCGGCGGTGCCAAGGATCGGCAGTATCGCCAGAGCCGGCAGCACGGCCAGATCCTGGAACAGAAGAACGCCAAAGGCAGCGCGGCCGTGCTGGGACTTGAGCTCGCTGCGCTCGGCCAGCAGCTGGAGCACCATGGGCGTGGACGAGAGACTGAGACCAAAGCCGGCCACCAGCGCCGCCGGCAGTGGCAGGCCGGCGAGCAGCCCCAGCGCGGCGAGCACGGCGGTGGTCAAGACCACCTGTGCCGCCCCCAATCCGAACACGACCCGCCGCAGGGCGAGCAGGCGGCTGGGTTGCAGCTCCAGGCCGATGACGAAGAGCAGCAGCACCACACCAAACTCGGCGATGTGCAGGATGCTTTCCACGTCGGCCACCAGCCGCAGTCCGAACGGGCCGATCAGCATGCCGCTGGCCAGGTAGGCCAGCACCGCGCTCAGGCGGAAGCGGCGGAACAGCGGCACGGCAATCACCGTTGCCGCCAGGAACAACGCGATCTGCGTCAGCAGGCTGGTCACGGCGCGCTGAAGGCGATCGCCTTGTGCGTCCCGTCGCAGTACGGCTTGTTCTTCGACGCTCCGCACCGGCAGAGGAACGTCTCGGTCACCTTGTTGATGGTGCGGCCCGTACCGCTCACGACTTCCAGCGCACCCTTGACCTGCAGCGGACCGTTCGGCACCGGCTTGACAGCGAGCGGCCCGTCCCGCGTGGCGAGTGGCTGGAAGTCTGCTGTTGCCGGCTCGCCCGTGGCGGTGAAGCCCGCTGCAGTGTGGCTGCCGTCGCACCAGGGCTTGTTCTTCGAAGCCCCGCAGCGGCAGAGCGTCGCCCGGTAACCGGCCGGCTGCCCGGCGATCTGTAGCGGGGCGTGGAAAGCCAGCGGTCCGTTTTCCCGCACATGAACGGTGTTGACGATGGGACCGGTCTCGCCCGGCCCGCCATCGAGCCGGTCATACTGGATGGCACCGGACGGGCAGTTGTGGGCCAACTCCGCAATTTCCTCGGGCGTGGCGCGGTCCGGGTGGATCCACTCGCCCTGGACATTGGGCACAAACACGTCGGGGCGGCCGAGCACGCAGTTGCGGGAATGAATGCACTTGCCGGCTTCGAAGCGGATTACGGCCCGCTTGCTGCGAACTTCTTCGACCTTCGGGGGCATGGCGGCGCTCCTTATTTGATGTTGGCCCGAGTCTACCGCTTCCCATCCCCGCCGGATTGCCTATAATTCCCGGCCGCTTGCCAGACTTGCCGAACACACAAAACGCGCCCGTAGCTCAGCTGGATAGAGCACCTGGCTACGAACCAGGGGGTCGGCGGTTCGAATCCGTCCGGGCGCGCCACTAACTCAGTCACTTAAGCCTGGATCCGGCGTGGGCGACTGCCTATGAGATGCCTACGCGCGGCTGTTCAAAGCCCAAAATGTTCTTTCGGAATGTGTTGCGCCTTTGCGCACTCGACTTTGAAATCGTAGGGAACTTCGTCAGCGCAGTCGGGCCACTTGCCTGTCGCCATCCAGAATTCGACGAGACCTAGCCGCGCGCACAGGCGTGCGAAGCGCGGGTCCTGGCGCAATTCGGGCATTCCAGCCTGGAACAACAGCGACGTGCGGTAGCCATCCGGACCCATGATGTCGTCGCTGGTTCCAGCAGGTCCCAGGCGCGCGGACTCGGCCACCCGGTAGGCTTCCTCCACGAGCCCCAGGTGCGCTGAATACACCAGGCGCGAGACGTCGACGCATCCCGTCTTTTTGACATGCGCTTCGAGAGCGCTCCGCCACCCGCTGATGTTCTCCAGCGTGGGATCGCGCTTAGCACGGATGAACGGCAGGCCGTCCTGAAACTCCCGCAGCTGGCGCTTCGCTGCAAGCGCCAGCAATCGATCGACCGCCGCCCAGTCATGCTGGAAGGCATAGGCCCGCAGCAAGCTCGAAACGGGGAAACTCATGTCGGGCACTCGCACTACCAGATCCTCGTAGACAGGCACCGCCTCCGCGAGGTGTCCCGCGGCCATCCTCGCGAGCGCGAGCTGGTTCGCGAACATCGGATCGAGCGCGTCCAGGCGATAGGCGCGCTCCGTCTCTTCAAGACTTTCGCGAATCCGACCCATCGTTCGGAGGTACCAGCCGATGTACCGGCGTCCGTCGCCCGAACCGGGCGCCCGTCGTATGCGCTCCATGATCGCGTCGCCCTCGACGAACCGTCCGAATGGCGGAATTACGAAGAGCTGTGCCGTCATTGCATCGATGCTCTGCGAATCGAGCGTGAGGGCGCGGGCCGCCTCGCCCGCCACGAGGTCGGCGCTCGCGGCGCGATCGGCAAAGGGCTGGTAGAAACGCAGAAAGGCCCGCAAGTAGGCGAGACGGCCCCAGGCCTCCACGAAATTCGGCGCGCGCTGGGCGACGACCTCCAACAGGCCGACGTGAGTGCGCAGTTCGTCCGGTGCGTAGGATTTTGGGCTCGCGCGTAGATAGAGGTCATAGACGGCGGGATCGACGCCCCTGGTCGAGAAACTGGAAAACGCCTGATGGAGCGCCCTAGCGATGCTTTCTGAAATCTCATCCTGGACCGCGAAGATGTCCTCCAGGCTGCAGTCGTAACGGTCCGACCATAACGTCGTGAGTGATGATGCCTCGACCAGATGCGCGCTGATGCGCACGCGCCCCGCAGCGCGGCGGATGGAGCCGTCGAGGACGTGGGAGCAATGGAGGCTCTGCGCCGCTTCGGCCTTGCGTTCGCCGCGAAACTGGAAGCTGGACATGCGGCCGATCACGTTGAGCTTCGCCCCGCGTGACAGCCGCTGAATGATCTCCTCGCTGACGCCGTCCGAGAAGAACTGCATCTCGGGATCGGTCGACAGATTGTCGAAGGCCATGACAGCGAGAATGGGTCCGGTGGTCACGGCAAATTTCGTCGCCGGGTCCGGCTCGGCGCGGGCGGTGGACGGTTGAGTGTTCCGGTTGCGAGCGAACAAGCGCCGCATTCCCATGCCGAGCGTGGTGATGACCACACCGGCCAGCGCGATCATCGCGGCCATGCCACTCAGGAGCGACTCGTTCTCGGTGATCCAACGCCCGATGTCGCCGATGTTCGGCATGTAGCCGGATCCTCGTGGCAATTCGAGAGAGTATATGGGTGATCAGAGTCCCTTGCCTGTCTCCGTTCCCCGGGTGCCCGGTGGGACCGCACACATGATGGGCCCATGCCGGGCGCTATCCGTCAGCGAAAACACAGTGCGCCAGTGCCCAGATTCATCCGCAGTGGCGCGCCACTTAATCAAGGGTCCATTCCGCAGACTCCCAGCCACCGGGTTCCTGCAACTCGTGCAGCGGCGTTCCCGTCTGGACGCGGCAACTTTTGCAGCAACGTTTACGCTGGACTTCTCAACCGCACATTTCGATCGTCCGATTTCGCGCAAATCAGGGGTCATCCCCCGTCCGACCCACAGGGCTCTTGCCCATTTCCTTGGCCAGCCGGTATGCCATCAGCCCAAGGCAGATCACGCTGACCACGAGTACGATCCAGAGTGCGGCCGACTTCCAGGGGAGAGGTTCCCGCGGCGGGCTCAGTCGCGACGCGCCGCCGGCCACCCGTACCGGGCCAAGTGACGCATCGTCAATCCGGACCTTCACATCCCCTGGACGTTGAGTGGCCGCCGTCGTCAACGCGTCCACCGCCACTTCCGAGGAGATGGCCGTCGCACTACCAAAGGCCACCGTGAATGGACCCACACCGCGCGCGGCGAAAATGATCTCGTGGGGAACCCAGCCAACGGTTAGCTGT
>CAZPNN010000001.1:0-3292 GCA_964587605.1 uncultured Chromatiaceae bacterium | reverse complement strand
TCACGAAAGCCCTGATGCAGATAGAGGCACGCCTTGGCGGCGGCAACGCCAGCAAGGTGCCGCGCGGCGCGATTTCCCGGGCCTTCGCCAACCTTATAGGAGCTTGACTGAATGGCCACCGTAATAAGCAAACTGACTGGCAAGCTCGGCCGCACCCAGCCGAGCCAGGGATTCCTGGAACGGGCCCAGGGCAGCGCCGGGGCCGTGGCCGAAACGCGCTCCCTGACGACCGCGGAAGTCGGCTGGAAGATGAAGATCTACCAGCGACTGCTGGAGATCATGGATCTTTCCCTGATCGGCACGCTCCCGGAAGACCAGGCGCGCGCGCAGATCCGCGAGATTTCGATGCGGATCATGAACGACGAGTCCGTGACCCTCAATCTCGAGCAGCGCCAGCAGGTTATCCGCACGATCGAGGACGAGGTGATGGGCCTCGGGCCGCTGGAGCCACTGCTTGCGGACCCGACCGTGTCCGATGTGCTCGTGAACGGGCCCAATGCCGTGTACGTCGAACGGCGCGGCAAGCTCGAGCTCACCGACGTGCAGTTTCACAGCGAACTGCACCTGATGAACATCATCGACCGCATCGTTACCGCGGTCGGCCGGCGCATCGATGAGTCCTCCCCGATGGTGGACGCGCGCCTCAAGGACGGCTCGCGCGTCAACGCGATCATTCCGCCCCTCGCGCTCGACGGCCCGGTGCTGTCCATTCGCCGGTTCGCGGTCGAACTAATGTCGGTTGAGGACCTCATCAAGCTCGGCACCCTCACCGAACCGGTGGCCCGGGTCTTGAAGGCCGTGGTCAAGGCCCGCCTTAACGTCCTGGTGTCGGGCGGCACGGGTGCAGGCAAGACCACGACGCTGAACATCCTCTCCGGATTCATTCCGACGACCGAGCGCATCGTGACCATCGAGGACTCGGCCGAGTTGCAGCTGCAGCAGCCGCACGTGGTTCGCCTGGAAACCCGCCCGCCGAATATCGAGGGACGCGGGGAGGTGGCAGCCCGGGACCTGGTACGCAACAGCCTGCGCATGCGGCCCGACCGGATCATCGTCGGCGAGGTCCGCGGCGCCGAGGCCCTGGACATGTTGCAGGCCATGAACACGGGCCATGACGGCTCGCTGACGACCGTCCACGCCAACACCGCGCGCGACGCGCTGTCCCGCATCGAAAACATGGTGTCCATGACCGGTATCCAGTTCCCCACCAAGGGCCTGCGCGCCCAGATTGCCTCGGCCATTCACGTGGTCTTGCAGGTGGAGCGCCAGGAAGATGGCCGACGGCGCCTGGTGAGCGTGAACGAGATCAACGGCATGGAAAGTGATGTGATCACCATGTCGGAACTGTTCACGTTCGAGCGCAAGGGCATCGACAAGGAAGGCGGTGTCATCGGGGCCCTCAAGGCGACCGGCATCATCCCGAGCTTCCAGCAGCAGGTCGTGCGCAAGGGCATCGACCTGCCCGTCGAATTGTTCTGCCAGTAGTCGCCAAGGAAACCGGTCATGTCTGAAGGGTTGATGATATTCCTGGCGATGGTGTTCACCGCCGTGTTCCTGCTCTCCCAGGGGCTGGTGGTGCCGGTCTTCGGCGAGAGCAGAAAGACCCGCAAACTCTTAAAGGCGCGGCTTGGGCAAATCGACGCCGCCTCGGAGCAGGGCTCGATAGCCTCGCTGCTCCGGGACAAGTACCTGCGCAAACTTTCCCCGTCGGAGCGCTGGCTCGAGATGCTTCCCGGCATGGAAGGACTGGCCCAGCTCACCGATCAGGCCGGCAAGACGACACCGGCGTATCGCGTGATCCTGCTCTCCCTGGCACTGGGGATCGGGGGTGCAGTCGGCGGCTGGATCTTCTCCCGATCGCTGCTGTTGACCCTGCTCGCCGCCGCTGTGGGCCTTGCCTTTCCAATCTTCAGGCTGCTGCAGGTCCGCAAGGAGCGCTTGCAGAAGTTCGAAGAACAGTTGCCCGACGCCATCGACGCCATGAAACGGGCCGTGCGCGCCGGCCACCCGTTCAGCGCCGCACTCAAGCTGGTTTCCGAAGACCTTGACGACCCGGTGGCGCGGGAGTTCGCGATGACCTTTGCCGACGTCAATTACGGGAACGACCTGCGCCGGGCGATGCTCGGACTGCTGCAGCGCATGCCCAGCGTGGCGGTGATGGCACTGGTGACGTCCGTCCTGGTACAGAAAGAAACGGGCGGCAACCTGGCTGAGATCCTGGAGCAGAGCAGCAGCGTTATACGCGCCCGCTTCCGCTTCCAGCGCCGGGTGCTGACGTTGTCGGCCGAAGGCCGGCTGTCGGCGTGGATTCTGGCCCTCGTCCCCTTCGTCCTGTTCGTGGTCATCTCCGTGACCACGCCCGATTACCTGCCCGTGCTGCTGGAGGACCCGACCGGCCGCAAGCTGGTTGCCTTCGGCTTCACGATGGGAGTCATCGGGCTGTTTTGGATCCGACGAATCATCCGCGTCAGCGCCTAGGACCGACTCATGGAAAACCTGATAATAGCCGTCAATAGCTGGTTCACGGATCCGAACTCGCTGCGGATTCTCTTCATTGTGCTGGCCGGTGGGGCGATGCTGGTCTTCGGGCTGGGACTGTCCTACGTCCTCCTGGGCGCTACCGATCCGGTGCGCCGAAGGCTCGCTACCGGCGCGGTGCAGGGCGCGAATGGCAGGTTGCTGCTCACTGTGCAGACCCTGATGGGGCCGGTATCCGCGTGGGTGTTGCCCAAATCCGAGATGGAGCTCACCGCCGTTACCCGCCAGCTGACCTACGCCGGATTTCGCAGCCCGAATGCGCTGCAGATCTTCTACTGCATCAAGGTGCTGCTGGCCCTGGTATTGCCCGCTATCGTGGTGTTTGTTGCCTATTGGCTCCCGCAGCTGACGACGGGCCAGATACTCTTTTATATGACGCTGGCCGCCGGTGTGGGGGTTATCGCCCCCAACACCGTGCTGACTCGCCTGATGGATCGCCGTCTGCGCACCTTGCGCCATGCCTTTCCCGATGCCCTGGACCTGCTGGTGGTTTGTGTCGAGTCCGGCCTGGGACTGTCGGCGGCCATTCAGCGTGTTGCCGACGAGATCGTGGTCAGCCACGCCGAACTGGCCCGGGAACTGAGCCTGGTCAACGCCGAGACCCGCGCCGGCGTTGATCGCAGCGTCGCCCTGCGCAACCTCGCTGACCGCACCGGTCTCGACGATATCCGGGGCCTCGTCAGCCTGCTCATCCAGACCATGCGTTTTGGCACCAGCGTTGCGGATGCCCTGCGGGTGTACTCCGAGGAGTTCC